>CAMAHK010000024.1 GCA_945834475.1 uncultured Verrucomicrobiota bacterium | reverse complement strand
ATCAACAACCTGCGTTTAGCGTCGCACATTTGCGTTTAGTTTCGCCGACGGCAAAAAAATTTTAAAGTCATAGAGCCGCAAACGTGACGGTCCAGGGACCGTGTTCGCGCCAACAGGCGCGGACGGCGTCGAGGGTCGGCTCGACGTAAATCGGCGTCGCCTGATGACGGAACCACGTATCCTGGCGCTTCGCTAGCTGACAGGTGCGCGTCAGAATCTTCTGGCGGTCGTCTCCTTCGCGATAGCCGATCGCCAGCGCGGCGGTCTTCGACCAGACGGGATACTGCTCGTGGAGCCGACGCTTCTCCTCTTCGAGTCCCGCCATGAACATGTCGTCGAGACGCGCGGCGATGCGTGCGCGGACGATCGCCCGGTCGATCTGAATGACCGGATATGCGGGCGGCGGATTCGTCCACTCGCGGTCGAGACCGCGCAGGAGCGCCGAGAAGTAGAGCCCCGTCCCGCCGACGATAACGATCGGTGTCTCGTCGGGGACTGTCCCCGCCCACCGGGCCGCCGCGCGGAGCCACGCCCCCGAGGAAAACTCCTCGGCCGGCGTCACAACGTCGACGCCCCCCATGTGGAATTCGGCGCGTTCTTCGGCGGACGGCTTGGCCGTGCCGATGTCCATCCCCTTATAGACGTTCATCGAGTCTGCCGAAAGGATCCACGCCCCCATTTCGCGGGCAAGCCCCGCGGCGAGCGCACTTTTGCCGCTCGCCGTCGGGCCGGCCAGAAGGTAAGCCTTGCGGGTCACCTTAGAAAATCTCGCACGGCGGGAGTTCCCCGACGAGCGGCTTCGCATAGTCGATGAAGGCGGGTGTCACGTCGCACCCGTTCTTCGCGATATACTCCTTCGGCACGCTACGCGTGTACTTCGCGGCGTTCTGCACCGGCATCGCAATATACTCGACACCGTACTTCTTGCCCTTCACGCGCTGAATGCCGATCGTGCCCTTCGTAATCGTCGTCGTGAGCGCGGCCTCGACCGCCGCCCATCCGGCGTTAAGAGCTTCTTCAAGGTCCGTCTCGGACTGGATGCCCGGGAACGAGCGCTGGAGATAGCCGAACGTATCGGCACGAACGCGCTTGATGCCGGCCTTCGCCTTCACAAGCTTCGCAAGGGCGTCGCCCAGAGCCCCCGTACCCGACATCTGCACGTTGCCGTGAGAGTCGGTCTCGCCGTCCGCCAGCTTCGCGCCGATCGCGACGCCGTCCTTGCCACGGATGCCCTCGGAAACGGCGATCACGCAACGGCCGAACTTCTTCATCGCACCATTGATGTCCTTCACGAACTTCTCCTCGGAGAACGGAACCTCGGGGAGATAGATGAGATGCGGACCGTCATCGGGACGCTGACGCGCCAGAGCCGACGCCGCCGTCAGGAAGCCCGCGTCTCGGCCCATGATCACATCGATCTTCACGCCGCCAAGCGCCCGGTTGTCGAGATCGTCGCCGCGGATCGCACTCGCGACAAAACGCGCCGCCGAACCGAAGCCGGGCGTGTGGTCGCACGAGCGAAGGTCGTTGTCGATCGTCTTCGGAATATGATAGGCAACGAGCGGATAGCCCTCTTTCTCGGCCTCCTCCGCAACAATGCGCGCCGCGTCGGCCGAATCGTTACCGCCGATGTAGAAGAAATAGCCGACCTTGAGACGCTTGAACTCCTCAAAAATCGCCTTGCAATCCGCGGCCGTCGGCTTCATGCGACAGCTGCCGAGTGCCGAGCTCGGCGTCTTCGCGATCGCCTCGAGCTTCTTGACCGAAACCTTTCGGAGATCGAGATACTCGCCCTTCAGAATGCCCTGGATGCCATGCACGGCGCCGTAGATCTTGCCGATCTTCGCGCCCGTGAGCTTCTTGTCACGCGCTGCGAGAACCGCGCCGACAAGAGAGCCGTTAATCACCATCGAGGGGCCGCCCGACTGGGCGATGACCATGTTGTTCGCTTTCATGTCGATATTATATCACATTCGCGCTCAAAGCCACAGCGGAGATTCCTGCCAGTCATAAAGCATTTCGGCCGGATCCCCGGGAGCGATCTCGACACCGTCCGCTTCAGACAGGAAGGCAATCGCACCGACCAGGGCATCAACCTTCGGCGGCACAACCCACGCCTGCAGCGCCACAGCGATCGCCACCGAAGCCGCCAGCAAAGAGGAAATGGCCCACGGCAGAATCGTCGACTGCCGGCGCGGCAGGTGCAATTCGAATGCACCGGCCTCTTCAAGCGACGCCTTGACTAGGCTGTTCAACACACGATCTTCGCTCATTGTTCCCTCCGCAGGACTTTCTTCAATTTCTCCGTGGACCAGCGCATCCAGGTGAGCACGGTCCCCAGCGGCAATCCCAGCTCGTTGGCGATTTCCTGAAACGTCAATTCAGCCTCGATCCGCAGCAGCACGACTGAACGGGGCACGGCCGGCAAGGTGCGGATCGCCGTACGCAACGCCGCACGCGTCGTCGCATCGGCAAGCTGCGCATTCGGGAGCGGCGCCGTGTCAACCAAGGTCTCGGACGGCGACACCCCCGATTCGTCCGGTGCGTCGAGCACCAAGTCTTCAGGCCCTTCACGGCGGTGGCGGTCAACGACGACCGAGCGCGCCGTCTGGGCGAGATACGCGCGGGGGGACGCCCCCTCGGGGATGCCACCCCGCTTGAACACGCGCATCCAGACCTCTTGGAAAGCGTCCTCGGCGTCGGCTTCGCGCCGCATGAGCCCCCGCAGGAATGCGGAGAGCCATACGGCATGCGTCGCGACGAGCGCCGAGAACTCTTTCGACGTGCTCATTATTCGGCAGTCTGAGCGTCGGTCTTCGGAGCCTCGGGCTTCGGACCGCGGTCACCCTTGGGGCCGCGACCTTCGCCGCGCGGACCGCGGTTGCCGCGAAGCTCCTTCATCGCGTCTGTCGCCTTCGCGACCTGCTCGGGCGTCAGGATCGCGCGCACAGCGATCAGACGCTTTGTCTGCTCCTTCGCAACCGACTTGCGCGCCTCGAAGACCTCGTCAATCGCCGCCATCACGGCCGCCTCGTCGATCTTCTCGGCCTTCAGAAGCTCCATCTGCTTCTCCATACCCTTGCGGACCTTCTCCTGCAGCTCGCGATTGCCGCCGCGGACACGCCGAAGATCCTTGAGCTTCGCCTTTTGGTCGTCGGAAAGACCGATCTTCTCGGCCACCTTCGGATTCATCACCGCCCACATGATCGGATCGCCCATCAGGCCCGCGCCGCCCATCATCGCGCGCTCGCCCATCGGCGGACGGTTCATACGACGCTCGGGACGCTTCGCACCGACGGCAGGCTCATCGGCAAAACACGCGGCGGAAACGAACGCCGCAACAGCAACCATCATCAACTTGTTCATTTTTGAGTTTTCCTTTCGGTTTGAATCAAGGCATCAAGCCCCTCTAATATGAGAGACGGAAAAAGTGATGAAATTATTTTAACAAAATTTGAGGGCCGTCGGCTATGCCGAAGGCCCTCTCTCGTTTGAATTGTCGTTAAGGACAATTACTTGGCCGCGATGACGCGGGCCATCTCGACGACCTTGTTCGAGTAGCCCCACTCGTTGTCGTACCACGCGCAGACCTTGACGAACGTCGGGTCGAGCTGGATGCCGGCCTTGACGTCGAAGACGGAGGTCTTGGACTCGTTGCGGAAGTCGGTGGAGACGACGGCTTCGTCGGTGTAGCCGAGAACGCCCTTGAGGCCGCCCTCGCAGATGCACTTCTCGGAAGCTTCCTTCATCGCCGCGCAGATTTCCTCGTACGTCGCCGGCTTCTCGAGCTCGGCCGTGAGGTCGACGAACGAGACGTCAGACGTCGGAACGCGCACGGACATGCCCGTGAGCTTGCCGTTGAGCGCCGGGAGAACCTTGCCGACGGCCTTCGCCGCGCCCGTCGAGGACGGGATCATGTTCTCGAGGATGCCACGGCCACCGCGCCAGTCCTTCTTGGACGGGCCGTCGACGGTCTTCTGCGTCGCGGTCGCGGCGTGGATCGTCGTCATGAGACCGCGCTTGATGCCGAACTTGTCGTTGAGGACCTTCGAGATCGGGGCGAGGCAGTTCGTCGTGCAGGACGCGTTCGAGATGATGTCCTGACCGGCGTACGTCGTGTGGTTGACGCCGTAGACGAACATCGGGGTCGAGTCCTTGGACGGAGCCGACATGATGACCTTCTTCGCACCGGCCTGGATGTGCATGCGAGCCTTGGCATCCTCGAGGAAGAGACCCGTCGACTCGACGACGATCTCGGCGCCGACTTCGTCCCACTTCAGCTGGGTCGGATCCTTCTCAGCCGTGAGGCGGATCGCCTTGCCGTCGACGAGCATCGTATTGCCCTCGACCTTGATGTCGTGCTTGAACGTGCCGTGGACCGAGTCGTACTTGAGCATGTACGCGAGGTAGTCCGGGTCGAGGAGGTCGTTGATGCCGACGACTTCGACGTCGTTGAAGTTCTCAACCGCCGCGCGGAAGACCATGCGGCCGATACGGCCGAAGCCGTTGATACCAATCTTGATAGCCATTTTTTTTGTTTCCTTTTTTGTTGATTAATTATTGGACAAATTTTTAATAATCGAATAATCGAATGATCGGAATAATCGAATGATCGGAATAATCGAATGTGTCAGCGGACAGTTAATGTCATTCCTCTTTTCATTCGATTATTCACACATTCGATTATTCGATCATTTCTCCATTAGGCCTTCGTGACCTTGCCGGACTTCAGGCAGCGCGTGCAGACGCACATACGCTTCGTGTTGCCCTTGCCGTCAGTCGTACGGATCGACTGGAGGTTCGGGAGGAAGCGACGCTTCGTGATGCCGGTCGTGTGGAGACCGATGCCGCCCTTGTACTTCGGCGAACCCTTGCGGACAACCACGTTGCCCGTCGACGGACCCTTGCCGCAAATATCGCAAACTCTGGACATTTTCGTGTTCCTTTCGTTTGAAGTTGATTAGTTGCCGGGCTGCCATTCGACGTTCGCGAACGCGGCTTCGAACGCATTGCCGAAGCTGTCGCTGCCCGAGCGGACAGACGTCGCCGCCTTGGCAGGAGCCTCTTCGCCTGCGGCCTCGGCCTCGAGCGCCTTGATCTCGTCGTCGGTCATCGTCATCGCGCGGATCGAAAGGCCGATGCGGCGCTCAGCACGGTCAACCTTGACGATGCGGGCTTCGACTTCCTGTCCAACGTCCAGCGCGTCCTTGACCTTCTCGATGCGCTGATCGGAGATCTGGGAGATGTGAACGAGACCGTCCACGCCATCCTCGAGCTCGACGAACGCGCCGAACGAAGCGATCTTCGAAACCTTGCCCTTGACGACCGAGCCGACTGGGAAACGCGTGGCGATCTCGTCCCACGGATCCTGCTGCGCAGCCTTGAGGCTGAGCGAGATGCGCTGCTCCTTGGCGTTGACGTCAAGAACGACGGCTTCGACTTCCTGCCCCTTATGGAGGCACTCCGACGGGTGGTTGATCTTGCGCGTCCAGCTCATATCGCTGACGTGAATCATGCCGTCGATGCCCTCTTCGAGCTCGACGAACGCACCGTACGCCGTGAAGTTACGGACCTTGCCCTTGATCTTCGAGCCGACCGGGAAGCGGTCCTGGACCGTGTCCCACGGATTGTCCTGCGTCTGGCGGATGCCGAGCGCGATCTTCTGGTTCTCGATGTCGATCGAGAGGACGACGACGTTGACTTCGTCGCCGACCGAGAGCATGTCGGATGCACGCGCGACGCGCTTCGTCCAGCTGAACTCGGAGATATGGACGAGGCCCTCGATGCCGGGAGCGATCTCGACGAACGCACCGTAGGCGGCAAGATTGACGACCTTGCCCTGGACACGGGAGCCGACCGGGAACTGCTCCTGGATCGAATCCCACGGATTCTGCTGCGTCTGCTTGAGACCGAGCGAGATGCGCTCGCGGTCGCGATCGACGTCGAGGACCATGACGTCGAGCTCCTGGCCCACCTTGAGCATTTCGCTCGGGTGCTTGATGCGGCCCCAACTCATGTCGGTGATGTGGAGGAGACCGTCGATGCCGTCGAGGTCGATGAACGCGCCGAAGTCGGTGATGTTCTTCACGCGGCCCTTGCGGATTTCGCCCTTCTGGAGCGAGCCGAGGAGCTCCGCGCGCTTCTCCTGCATCGTGCCCTCAATGAGCTCACGGCGGGAGATGATGAGGTTGCGGCGCTCGTTGGAAATCTTGATGACCTTGAAGTCGAACGTCTGACCGACGTAGGGCTCGAGCTCCTTGACAGGAGCGACCTCAATCTGCGAACCGGGGAGGAACGCCTCGACGTCGTCGATCGCAACGAGGAGACCGCCGCGGACGGCCGACTTGACCGTACCCGTGACAACGCAACCTTCGACGTAACGCTCCTGGATCTTCTCCCAGCGGATCTTGTCGTCAGCCGCCTTCTTGGAGAGCTCGACCATGCCGGTCTTGTCGTCTTCGAGCTTCTTGATCATGACGGTGACCTTGTCACCCGGCTTGACCTCGGCGCCTTCGCCGAACTCGTCGAGATCGATGGAACCGACCGACTTGTAACCGATGTCGACGAACACGTCGTCATCCTTAATCGACTGAACGGTGCCCTCGATGAGGCTGCCGTTGCGGAACTTGGACTCCTGCGCCGCCGTGGCGAGAATCTCCGCCATCGCCGCGGACTTGTCCTGAGGAGCCGTGGGCTTTCTAATAGCCATGTAATGTGCTTTTCTTGGTTTGTGAACGATCGTGGTTTTCTGCCACGTCCGCCCCGACTGTGGGCGCGGATTCGCACAGTATATCAAAAAAATGCCCATCCGCGCAAGCGGACCAGGGCTGACGATTCACGACGGTCTCCAATTTGGTCAGATGTCCTCCGATTTCGACTCCAATGACATTCCTGATTTCAGCATAGGAGGTTCGACCCGAGGCAAAGGCGTTTCAATCGAGTATTCGAGGACTGCCCTGAAAAGCTGTCCGAATCGCTCGGCCTGTCCGAGGAGCGGACGCGCAAGGACGCGCGATATGTCTTCTTGAGTTTCTCGATCTGGTCGCGGAGATAGGCGGCGCGCTCGAATTCGAGATTGTCCGCCGCCTCCAGCATGTCGCGGGTGAGTTCGGCGATGAGGTCGGCCGCCGTAGACGCGGTGGCGGGCTTATCAACGCCGCGGCCGGGGACGGCTCGCGGTACGGTGTTCTTTCCGGCGGCGAAGACGTAGGCGGATTCGTTGAGGGCACGCTTCGCGGAGTGGGGCGTGATGTGGTGCTTCTCGTTGTAGGCGATCTGTTTTTCGCGGTGGTTGTTCGTAATCTCCACAAACTCGCGGATCGCGTCCGTCTCGTGATCGGCGTAAAGGATGACACGTCCCTTCTCGTGACGCGCGGCGCGTCCCGCCGTCTGCAGGAGCGACGTCGTCGAGCGGAGGAAGCCCTCCTTGTCGGCGTCGAGGATCGCGACAAGTTCGACTTCGGGGAGGTCGAGTCCCTCGCGGAGGAGGTTGATGCCGATCAGGACGTCGAACTCACCCTTGCGAAGCCGCTGCAAGATCGCGACGCGCTCGATCGCATCGATGTCGGAGTGGAGATACTCGACGCGAATGCCCGTCTCGTGGAGGTATTGCGTGAGGTCCTCCGCGCTCCGCTTCGTGAGCGTCGTGACGAGAACGCGGGAGGAGGTGAGAGGTTGAGGTTGAAGGTTGGGGTTGACGGCGGTTGTTTTTCTGATTTCTTCGATCAGGTCGTCAATCTGGTTCTTCAGGGGACGGATCTCAACCACAGGATCGAGCAGCCCTGTCGGACGGATCACCTGCTTCGCGACCGTCTTCGCCTGGTCGTACTCGTAGTCGCCCGGGGTCGCGGAACAGTAGACGATGCGCTTCACCTTCGCATTGAACTCGTCGAAGGTAAGCGGACGGTTGTCCTTCGCGCTCGGCAAGCGGAAGCCGTAGTCGACGAGCTTCATCTTCCGCGCCTGGTCGCCGTTGTACATCGCGCGGACCTGCGGAATCGAGACGTGCGACTCGTCGATGATGGTGAGGAAGTCGTCGGGGAAATAGTCAATGAGACACTCCGGCGCGGAGCCGGGGGCGCGTCCGGAGAGAGGACGCGAATAGTTCTCGATGCCATTGCAGTAGCCGAGCTCGCGCATCATCTCGATGTCGTACTCGGTGCGCTCCTTGAGCCGTTGCGCCTCGAGGAGCTTGCCCTTCGACTCGAAGACCTTGAGCCGGTCGGCGAGTTCCGCCTCGATGCGTTCGAACGCGGCCGAAAACTTGTCCTTCGACATCACGAACTGCTTCGCGGGCGTAATGACTGCCGCCGGCATCGCGACGCCGAGCTTGCCCGTCACCGGGTCGAGCTCGTGAATCGCGTCCACCTCGTCACCGAAGAACTCGACGCGGATCGCCTTCGTCTCGTAGGCGGGAAAGATATCGACGACATCGCCGCGCACACGGAAGACGCCCGGCTCGAACCCGACGTCATTGCGTACATACTGCGCCTCGACAAGAGAAGCGATCAACTTCGACCGTCCACCTCCACCTCCAACCTCAACCTTCGCGGTCAGGTCGCGATACTCGTCGCTTTCGCCCAACCCGTAGATGCACGAGACCGAAGCAACGACGATGACGTCGCGCCGCCCAATCAACGCGTTCGTCGCGGCGAGGCGGTAGCGTTCGATCTCCTCGTTGATCGCCGCGTCCTTCTCGATGTACGTATCGGTCTGCGGAATGTACGCCTCGGGCTGGTAGTAGTCGTAGTACGAGATGAAGTACTCGACGGCGTTCTCGGGGAAGAACTCCTTCAGCTCTGCGAAAAGCTGGGCGGCTAGCGTCTTGTTGTGCGAGAGAATGAGCGTCGGACGGTTCCACTTGGCGATCAGGTTCGCCATCGTGAACGTCTTGCCCGAACCGGTGACGCCCTGGAGGATCAAGCGTTCGTCGCCGCGCTTCAAACCTTCGTAAAGCGCGGCGACGGCCTCCGGCTGGTCGCCGGTCGGCTTGAACTTCGAGTGAAGGTTGAACAAGCCGGATGTCATAGACGGAATCGGTTACGAGCCGTAGCCCTCTTCCTTGAGCTTCTGGACGACCGAGTCCGGATCCTGCGACTTCGTGATGAGTTCCTCGAACGAGATGAGCCCCTGCTTGTAGAGCTGCGAGAGGTGCGAGTCGAGGGTCTGCATGCCGTACTTCGCGCCGGTCTGAAGGTCGCTCTTGATCATGTTCGTCTTGTTGTCGCGGATGCGCGAGCAGATCGCGTCCGTACGCGTCATGATCTCGAACGCGGCGACGCGTCCGTGGACCTCGCCGTTCGCGTCGAGCTTCGGCAGGAGCACCTGCGAAATGACGGCCTGGAGACCCGCTGCGAGCTGCGTGCGAATCTGCGACTGCTGGTTCATCGGGAAGGCGTCGACGATGCGGTCGATCGTTTCTGCCGCGCCCGTCGTGTGGAGCGTGCCGAAGACGAGGTGACCCGTTTCGGCCGCGGTGATCGCGGCGGCAATCGTTTCGAGGTCTCGCATTTCACCGACGAGGATGACGTCCGGGTCCTGACGGAGCGCACGGCGGATCGCCTCGGCGAACGAGGGCACGTCATCGCCGACTTCGCGCTGCGTGACGAGCGAGTTCTGCGACGTGTGGTAGAATTCGATCGGGTCTTCGATCGTGATGATGTGGCAGTTGCGCTCCTGGTTGATGACGTGGAGCATCGACGCCAGCGTCGTCGACTTACCGGAGCCCGTCGGACCGGTGACGAGGATGAGTCCGCGCGGCTTCCAAAGAAGTTCCTTCACGACCGGCGGGAGCCCGAGCTGTTCCATCGTGAGAAGCGTATTCGGAATCTGACGCAGAACCGCGCCGTAGCGCTTGCGTTCCTTGAAGATCGACACACGGAAACGCGTCCCGTCCGGATGCGCGAGCGCAAAGTCGGCGCCGCCGTGTTCCTCGACTTCCTTCGCCTTCGCGGAATCACCGCACTTTTCAAGCATCTCGCGGCAGAGTTCGTGGGAATCCTCGTCCGACAACGACTCTTCCATGATTGGCACGAGTTCGCCGTGCACACGGAGCTTAACCGGCATCTGCGCGCGGATGTGGAGGTCGGAGGCGCCTTCGTCAATGGTCGCCTGCAGGAGTTCGTCGATTGTGATGTCCATAGAATTAAAAAGGTGAGAAGGTGAGAGGGTTAGTCGGCGTCACCCATGGTGACGCGGAGGACCTCGGAGAGCGAGGTCATGCCGCTTGCCACCTTGAGCATGCCGTCCTCGCGGAGCGTACGCATACCGAGTTCGCGGGCGCGCTGGCGGAGAAGTGTCGCAGGCGCGTGGTCGAAGATGAGGCGCTGAACCGTGTCGTCGACCTTGAAGATCTCGAAGATGCCCTTACGGCCCTTGTAACCCGACTTGCCGCAGCGGTCGCAGCCGCAGCCGTGGTACATGTGGTCGGGAATCTGCGCCTTCGTGCCGCTCGCGAGACCCGTCAGCATCTTGATCTCGCGCTCGCTCGGCGCGTACGGTTCCTTGCACTTCTCGCAGATGGCGCGCACAAGTCGCTGAGCCATCGCGGCGCGCAGGGCGGACGCGACGAGGAACGGCTTGACACCGATATCCAGAAGACGCGTGACTGCCGACGGCGCATCATTCGTGTGAAGCGTCGAAAACACCAAGTGACCCGTAAGAGCAGCTTCCATTGCGATGTCGGCCGTTTCCTCGTCACGGATTTCGCCGATCATCACGATGTTCGGCGCCTGACGCAGGATCGAGCGGAGCGCCGCCGAGAAGTCAAGACCGACGTCCTTGTTGACCTGCACCTGGTTGATGCCCGACATCTGGTATTCGACAGGGTCCTCGACCGTGATGAGCTTCTTGTCCGGCGTATTGATCTGTCCGAGACAGGCATAGAGCGTCGTCGTCTTGCCCGAGCCCGTCGGGCCTGTGACGAGCACCACGCCGTCCGGCAGCTTGATGAGACGCTCGAACGTCGTCTGGTCATCAGAGAGGAAGCCGAGCTGCGGCAGGCCGAGGTTGAGGTTCGACTTGTCGAGAATACGCATGACGAGCGACTCGCCGTGGTTCGTCGGCACGGACGAAACACGCAAGTCGAGATCCTTGCCGCCGACCGAAATCTGAATGCGGCCGTCCTGAGGGTTGCGCTTTTCGGAGATCTTCATCTTCGACATGATCTTCAAGCGCGAAATGATCGCACCCTGCAGACGCTTCGGCGGCGAGTCCATCTTGCGGAGTGCGCCGTCGATGCGGTAGCGCACGCGGAACTCCTTCTCCATCGGCTCGATGTGAATATCGGACGCCTTCATCTTGATCGCCGTCGTGAGAATCATGTCAGCGAGCTTGATGACCGCCGAGTCGTCCCCCGCCGGCACGTCGTCGCCGAACGACAAGTCGTCGCGCGTCGTGACCTCGGCCGAGCCCGCGTCCTGATAAAGCTTCTCCTGCGCGGCCTTCGCCTCGGCGATCGGACACAGCACCGCGTCGACGTCCTTGCCCGTCAGCACGTAGCGGAGCGAGTCGATCGCATCGTAGCCCATCGGATCGATCAGCGCAACCGTCACGGAATCTTCGCCCGCCACGATCGGCACGACGCCGTACTTCTTGGCGATCTCCTGCGTGATGACCTGCGTCACCTCGGCATTGATCGCCTCGGGGTCGATGTGGCAGTACTTAAGCCCGAACTGTTCCGCAATCGTGCCGAGGACCGTGTCCTCGTCGACCGTGCCGCCGGCCACAAGAACGTCCAGCGTCGTCTCGTTCTCGGCCTTCATGGAGGTTGCCGCCGCAACGACCTGCTCCTGGGTGAGATACCCGAGCTCGGTCAGCAGCTGAACCACGTATTCATCATTACTCGTCATAGGTTACCGCTATTATAGCCCAATCACGCACATTAGACAAGGGGTTTCCCAATTTTCGGAACTGCCGCCATGAGCCGCTTCGTGTAGTCTTCCTGCGGATTCCCGAGAACGTCCGCGCAGGTTCCCTGCTCGACGATCTGGCCGCGATTCATCACGAGGATGCGGTCGGCGACGTGCTGCACGACGCCGATATCGTGCGTGATGAAGAGGAAGGAGAGATGCAGTTTCTGCTTGAGTTCCGCCAACAAGTCGAGAACCTGCGCACGAATCGACAGGTCGAGCGCCGACACGGCCTCGTCACAAATAAGGAGCTCCGGCTCGAGCGCGATGGCCCGCGCAATGCAGATGCGCTGACGCTGTCCGCCGGAGAACTCGTGCGGATAGCGGTCGAGGAAGCTCTCGGGAAGGCCGACGCTTTCGAGGAGTTCCTTCGCCTTCGCGCGGGACTCCGCCTTCGTGCAGAGCCCGTGATAGATCATGCCCTCAGTCAGGATCTCGCGAATCGTGTGCCGCGGATTCAGCGACGCCATCGGATCCTGGAAGACGACCTGGATCTTCCGCGCCCGCGTCTTCGCGTCCATCTTCGCGAGCGGTTCGCCGTTGAAGAGGATTTCGCCGCCGCACGGCTTGTTGAGTCCGAGAATGGCCCGCGAGGTCGTGGACTTGCCGCAGCCCGACTCGCCGACGACGCCAAGCGTCTCGCCGCGCTTCAACACGAACGAGACGCCATCCACGGCCTTGACGTAGCCGACGGTGCGCCCGAAGACGCCCTTCTTGATCGGGAAATGGACCTTGAGGCCCGTGACTTCGAGAATGTTATCCTTTGAATCCATCGAGTACGGTCTGTTTCGCTTGCTTCGACTGCTTCGGATAGTCGAGGGTGTAGTGAAGGCCCCGGCTCTCATGGCGCTTCTGCGCCGACTTGACGATCAGCTCGGCGCAGACCGCGAGGTTGCGGAGCTCGAGCGTGTCGGGAGTGACGAGGTAACGGAAATAGTAGTCGCGGATCTCGCGACGGAGCGTCTTGATGCGGTGCGCCGCGCGCGCGAGCCGCTTGTTCGTCCGGACGATGCCGACGTAGTCCCACATGAGCCGGCGAATCTCGTCCCACATGTGAGAGACGAGCACCGCCTCATCCGGCGGCACGGCATTGCCGATCTTCCAATCGGGAATCTCGGGCAGCCCCGTACCGCCGCCCGTCCTCGGGCGCGGCGTATCCAAGCTCTCAAACCTCTCCGGATGCGGCCCGAGCCGCGCCGCCGTCAGGCGCGCGCAGACGAGCGCCTCCATCAGCGAGTTCGACGCGAGGCGATTCGCCCCGTGAAGCCCCGTGCAGGCGCACTCGCCGACGGCCGAGAGTCCCTTGATCGACGTGCGCCCGTCCGTCGTCGCCTGGATGCCGCCGCACGTGTAGTGCGCGGCCGGCACGATCGGAATCAAATCCTTCGCCATGTCGATGCCGAACTCCATGCACTTCGCGTAGATGTTCGGGAAGCGCGTCATCAGGTAGGCGCGGCCCTTCGACCGGATGTCGAGGTACATGCAGTCGTCGCCCGTGCGCTTCATCTCGGAGTCGATCGAGCGCGCCACGATGTCGCGCGGCGCGAGCGAGCCGCGCGGATCGTACGTCTTCATGAACTCCTTGCCGTGCTTGTTGACGAGGACCGCGCCCTCGCCGCGGACGGCCTCCGAGATGAGGAAGCGCTTGGCCTGCGGATGGTAGAGGCACGTCGGATGGAACTGGATGAACTCCATGTTCTCGATCTTCGCCCCCGCGCGCCACGCGAGCGCAATGCCGTCGCCCGTCGCCGTGTCGGGATTGCACGTGTAGAGATAGACCTTGCCGCAGCCGCCCGTCGCGAGGATCGTGTTGGACGAGCGGATCGCATAGATCTCGCCCGTCGCCTTGTCCAGGACGTACGCGCCAATGCAGCGGTTCTCGCCCTTGATACCGATGCGGCGGCTCATGATGAGGTCGATGACGATCGTCTCCGTGCGGATGTCGACGCCGGACTTCTTGATCCGCCGGATCATCGCCGCCTCGCACTTCTCGCCCGTGATGTCGCCCGCATGGAAGATGCGTCGCGCACTGTGGCCGCCCTCGCGCGTCAAGTCCCACGAGCCGTCCTTCTTCTTCGCGAACTTGACGCCACAGTCGATGAGGTCGTGAATGCCCTCCGGCGCATGGGCGCAGATCTCGTGGACGACCTCCGACTTGCCGAGCCACGCGCCCGCGATCATCGTGTCGCGCGCATGCTTGTCAAATGTGTCGCCGGGATCCATCACGCAGCAGATGCCGCCCTGGGCGAAATTGGAGTTGCAGTCCTGCAGCCGCGCCTTGGTGACGAGCGTGACCTTGCCGTACGCGGCAAGATGCAGCGCACTCATGAGCCCGGCCATGCCGGACCCGACGACAAAATAATCACAATCGACGATTTTCATTTTGTTGTATTATAGCATGTCCCGTCAGCGACAGAAAAGGGCCAGGCACCCGGCGAAGAAGCAGTAGGGACCGAACAGCCAGAACCGGTCGCTCTTGAGGGACCTGAGCAACACCTTCAGCGAGAAATAGCCGACGACCGCCGCGACGAGCGCCCCCACGCCGCAAAGCGTCCACGAAACCTCGTCCGCCACCGGCTCCGCAGCCTTGAGTCCCTTCAGGATCTCCAGCAGCGCCGCGCCGGCGATCGGCGGCGCACTCATCAGGAAGGAAAACTCGGCCGCCTTCTCGGCGTCGATCTTCGCAAGACGCGCCGCCGCCAGCGTCATGCCGGAACGCGAGATTCCCGGCAGGATCGCGACTGCCTGCGCCAGGCCCATCCCAAGCGCGGAGAAGACCGACACGCCCTTCTCGCCGCGCGGCAGGAAGCGCGTCGCCGTCAGGATGAGTCCCGTCGCGATCAGGCAACCGCCGACGGCCTGCGTCGAGGCGAATGCCGTCTCAAGCTGATCCTTGAGAAGAACGCCCACGAGTCCGGCGGGAACGGCCGACAGGACGACCTTTCCCACGTATGACCACTCGCGGCAGACAAGAATCCGCCGAACGACCGTCCAGTAGAAGGCGAAGACCGCGACGAGTGTGCCGACATGCAGCGCGACGTCCAGCCGCAACCCGGTTTCACCAAGGCCGAGCAGGGACTTGCCCAACGCCAGATGCCCCGAACTCGAAATCGGCAGGAACTCCGCAACCCCCTGCAACACACTCAAAATCAAGACTTGAGCCATGATACCCCTTAATACTCCAACTGACTGCCGCCGATTGTCTCCCGCAGAATCGAATCGCCCGGCACAAGGTCCGTCGGCGCAATGTCGACCTTCGAGAGAAGTTCGAT
This sequence comes from uncultured Verrucomicrobiota bacterium, assembly GCA_945834475.1. Taxonomy (GTDB): domain Bacteria; phylum Verrucomicrobiota; class Kiritimatiellia; order RFP12; family UBA1067; genus UBA1067. Next base: position 14,011 of record CAMAHK010000024.1, on the reverse strand, counting down.
CTTCGAGACGATCTCCGGACGGTCGCCAAGCTCATGGCGCGCCTTCTCCAGAAGGCCGCCGACATAGGGCTTGAGCACCGCCGGCTCATAGACGAGATACGAGTCGAAGAGCGCGTCCGCCGACGCGCGAAACGGTTCGATCCACCGCGTCTCTCCCGCCAGGACTTTCGGCCACAGGCTGACGGTCGTCGAAGGCGGCATCTTGCGGAACTGGTTGTCGCGCACCATGCGCCGCAGGAAGCGGGCGTCCTGCGGCGTCATCGGTGCGCCATCCACCGCCAACGACGGATGCGGATCGATGAGCACGCGGTATTTCGCGGACTCCGCCACGCCTTCCGTCAGGCGCGGATTGAGCGCGTGGATGCCTTCGAGAACGACAAAGCCATCCGCCGGCAACATGATCCACTTCTCCGTAATGCGGGGCGTGTGGGTCGTGAAGTCGAACCGCCGCACGGGAATCGCCTCACCGCGAAAGAGCGCGTTGAGGTCGGAGACCAGCCGCGCAATGTCGACGCATTCGACGTGTTCGTAGTCGAATTCGCCGTTCTCGTCACGCGGCGTGCGGTCGTCGCCGACGAAGTAGTCGTCCGTCGACAGATGCAGGGCGAAGCGGTCGTTGACCTTCAGCTGCGTCACAAGTCGCTTGGCCGTCGTCGTCTTGCCCGCGGCAGACCCGCCGCAGACGAGCACGAGACGAACGCCGTCGCGCGCGCAGATCGCATCCGCGATCTTCGAGAGCACCTTTCGCTGCCGCGCCTCGACGACATGGATCAGTTCCCCGATCTCCCCGGACCCAATCGCCGCATTTAATTCCTCAACCTTCACCTTCTCACCTCACATTGCTTCCGCTCCAGCCGAGCTTTCGCGCAAGGACGTCGTATGGATCATAGCCCTCGAGTTCGATGAGCCGCGCGACTTTCGCCGACTTCACGATCTCGACGGACTCGCCGACGTCGAGCGTCAGAACCTTGGCACCGTCAGCATAGACGCCCACGCGCACGTCGTTGCCGTGCGTCCGCGAACAGGCCGTGACCGCAAACCGCACGGAATCCGAGACGACCAGCGGCCGCACGCCGAGGGCGTGGGGACTCAAAGGCGTCACGACGACGCTCGCGGAGTCGGGCATCAGCACGGGACCGCCCGCCGCAAGCGAATAAGCCGTCGAGCCGGTCGGTGTCGAGAAGATGAGTCCGTCGGCCATGTACCGCGTCACGCGCTTGCCGTCCGCCGTCAGGTCGAGCCGCACGGAATGTCCCGAATACTCACGCGTGATGACGATGTCGTTGAGCGCCAGCCCGGTGCCGTCGTCCTTGCGAGCCTCGAGCAGCGAACGGGAGGAAATCGCATACCGCTCTTCCGCCAGCATGCCGAGCGCCTTCTCGGCCTCGCCGATGCCGACAGATGCGAGATAGCCGAGTCCCCCGAGGTTGAGCCCGAGCACGGGCAGATCGCCGAATTCGCGTACCGCCCTGAGAATCGTGCCGTCACCACCGAGCGCCACGATCGCCTCGGCGTCGTCCCCCAGGGTCTCGACGAGGCCGTATGCCGCACACCGCGCCGCCAGCGCGATATGACGCGCCCGCGCATCCTGTTTCTCGGAATTGACGTAAAAGCGAATCTTCTTCATCTCAAGCTTCCGATGATGACAGGCCGCGTCGCGGCCTTCAGGCGGTGAGAAGACGGTCTTCGAACGGCACGAGCGGACGACCGCGCACGAAGGCACCGCCGTCCATAGCCGTCGAACCCTCGGGCTTGACTTCGAGAAGCTGCAGCGCCGTATCACAGCAACGGACGATCGGCCCCGCCTTGTCGATTGCGAGCACGGTTCCGGGCGCGGCGGTTTCCCAGCCGGGCTGTAGGCGCACGATCTTCGCGCGCAGGACCACGAGGCGTCCCGTATTGCCCTTCTTGCGGAAACGCTCGGGCAGGAACGTGTACGAACCCGGCCACGGATTGTAGGCGCGGATCTTGCGCTCGGTCTCGAGAACAGGCAGGCTCCAGTCGATGAGGCCGTCCGTCTTCTTGAGCTTCTTCACGTGCGTCGCGCTCGCATGGTCCTGCTCGACTTCGGGCGGCAGCTGGTTGTTGGAAAGAAGACGCAAGGCCTTCGCCAGCGTCACGCCGCCCGCAATCGCCAGGTCATCCATCAGCGCCCCGCCCGTCGTGTCGGGATAGATCGGCTCGTAGCTCTGCAGCATGATCGGCCCGTCGTCGAGTCCGACGCCCATGTGCATCACCGTGACGCCCGTCAGGCGGTCGCCCGCCGCGAGCGTCGCAATGACCGGCGCCGCGCCGCGATACTTCGGCAGCAGCGAGAAATGACAGTTGACGCACCCGAAGAGCGGTAGGTCGAGAAGCGGCTTCTTGAGAATCTGACCAAAGGCGACGACCGCAATCACGTCCGGCTTCCACGCGCGAATCTGCGCCATCGGCTCGTCGTCGTTCACCTTCTCGGGCTTGATGATCTCGGTAAGGCCCTGGGACTGGGCGAAGTGCGCGAGCGGACACGGCGTGAGCGTCTTGCCGCGTCCCGCGGGACGGTCCGGCTGGGTCACGACGCCAACGACCTCCAGAGCCGGCTCGCGAAGAATCGCGCGCAGGCACTCGGCCGAAGCCGCCGAAGATCCCATAAAGACAACGCGCATGTTATTTCTTCTTCCCCATTCCAAAGAGCTTGAGCGTCGCCCGGAAATCGGCCGGGAGCGGCGAATGCACCTTGATCTGCGTCTTGACGTCCAGCGGATTGGGCAGCTCCAGCGTCGAGGCATGGAGCATCTGACGCGGCACCTGCATGAGCCGCGGATCGCGCGCGTTCTTGATGCCGAACACGCGGTCGCCGACGACCGGTGCGCGGACGCTCGCGAGATGACGCCGAATCTGGTTCGTGCGGCCCGTCTCGATGCGGATGCGGAGGAACGAAGCGTCCTCGCCCGCCGACTCGCGCGTCACCCGCGACACGGCCGGCTGGTTGTCGAGCGGTGCGTCGATGATCTGGTGCGCATACGGGAACTTGCCCGCCGCGACCGCATGATAGACTTTGGAAACCTTGTGCGTCTTGAAGATTTCGATCGCCGCCTCTTTCGCCGCGTGGTTCTTCGCGAACATCAGGCAGCCCGTCGTGTCGCGGTCGAGCCGGTGCACGGCCTCGAGCGTCGGAATGTTCTCCTGCGTTCGCAGAAGCGTCTCCACGCTCTTCGGATCGTCACAACTCACGACGCCCGCCGGCTTGTCGCAGACGAGGTAGTTGTCGTTGGACCAGAGGACGCGCACATGGAACTTCACGGGCGCCTTCGGGATCGCCTTCGACGTCTCGACCGTGTCGCCCGTCTTCAGCTGGAAGCGCGCCATCCAAATGCACTTCTTGTTGACCCACACGCGCCGCTGGTCAATGACATCCTTGGCTCCCCGGCGCGACAGCTCGAGCTTCGCCGCCAGGAAGTCCTGCAAAACCTTCGGATCTGTAGTCGAAACTTTCATCACACCATCATCAAACAGCCCACGACACCGATGACCTTGTTGCCGACACGGTTCGGCGCCAACGTGATCTCGATCTCCTCTTGATCCTCGCCTTCGCCTTCGGCCACGATGCCCGTCACGGTCGTCTCGCCGTTGAGCGCCTTCACAAAGTTCGCCGGCAGCGGATCGTCCGTCATCAGCTCGGCAAACGTCCGCGTCCGCGCCTCTTCTTCATCCGCAAGATCCATCATGTCGCGGAAAGCGACGTTCGTCTCGACGAAGCGGCCTTCGGCATCGCAGACGAAGAGTCCCGACGAAGAGATGTTGAAGGCATTGACCTTCGACTGGTAAGCCTTGATCACCGCGCGACGCTTCTCGATGTTGCGGATCGTGAAGACGAGGTCGCCCGGATTCATGAGGTCGATCATCGACACGGTCACCTCGCACGCGAACTTGCCGCCCGCGCGCGTCTTGCCGTTGACGTTGATCATCACGTGACGATCGCCCTCGAGTCCCTTGCGGATGCGCTGGACGATCTCCGCTTGAAGGCCCGGCATCAGCACCGAGACCTGCTGATCCAGGACGTCATCCAGCTCGTAACCGAAATGCTCCGTCGCACGGGGGTTGATGTCCAGAATATGGCCGTTCGGATCCGTGATCACGACGGCATCATACATCCCGCCCAGGAACTGGCGGAAGAGCGATCTGCGGTCTTTGGGGACGAAGAGTGCCATAAGTGAACGAATTATATCAAATTAGACAATGAGCATGCAATCGCCGTATGAGAAGAACATATAGTTGTTCCGAACGGCCATCGCATACGAACAGAGAATCCGCTCCCGCCCCGCCAGCGCCGAGATCATCATCAAGAGCGTCGACTGGGGCAGATGAAAGTTCGTCAGCATGCAGTCGCACACCTTGAACTGATACGGCGGATAGATGAAAATGTTCGACGCCCCCGAGCCCGCCCGAACCATACCGCGGTGCGTCTCGCCCGCGGCGTCTCCAAGTTCCGCACAAGCCGCCGCCACCGTCTCGAGCGTCCTCACCGTCGTCGAACCGACGCAGAAGACACGTCCGCCGTGCGCCTTGCACGCGTTGATCGCCTCCGCCGTCTCCGGTGGCACGGTAAAGGCCTCGTAGTCCATCTGATGGTCTTCGATATTGTCGGCCTTGACGGGACGAAACGTACCCGGCCCCACGTGCAGCGTCACGGCGACGCGCTTCACGCCCTTCGCCTCAAGCGCCGCGAAGATCTCGGGCGTGAAGTGAAGTCCCGCCGTCGGCGCGGCGACGGACCCGACCTCGCGCGCATAGATCGTCTGATACCGCTCGCGGTCGGCCTTCTCCTCCTCGGCCGTCCCCTCGCGCTTCACATACGGCGGCACGGGCGTATGGCCGAACTCGTCGAGAAGATCCATGAGAGGCCTCTCGCACGCGAACTCGACCTGCCACATCCCGATGCCGGAGAGCGGCTTCAACAAGGTGACCTTCAGCTCCCCGTTCGGACCGAACACCGCGACCTGTCCCTCGCGGCACTTCCGCCCCGATCCAATGATCACATTCCAGCGAAGGCAGTCCAGCACCGTACCGCGGTGCGTCTCGCCCGCGGCATCTCCAAGCCCCTCCCCATCCATCGGCGCGGCATTCACCATCAGCACCTCGACAGCACCGTGCGTGTCGGGCCATTCGCCGATCAGGCGGGCGGGAAAGACCTTCGTGTCATTGACGACCAGCAGATCGTTCGGCGTAATGTACTCGACGATGTCGGCAATGTGGCGATGCTCCAGCATCCCCGTGTCGCGATGCAAAACCATCATCTTCTCCGTGCCGCGCTTCTCGGCCGGATGCTGAGCGATCAACCGCTCCGGGAGCGGATACCAGAATTGCCGTGTCTTCATCAGTTCTTCGTCAAGTTACTTCAATACGCATCTTCACAGCCAACATCAAGCCGTCAGCTGAAGTAATTGCGTATTATACCATAAGAGCACCCCCGAGACCACGGCGGCAACACGACGTTGACACGAGCCGCAACACTCGCCCTACGGCATCTCAACCGCAACCTTGAAGAACTTGTAATTCCCCTTCGTCTCCTCCGTCACACACTCCCACACCGTACCGCGAGCCGCCTCGACCGCGGCGCTTCCAAGATCCGTACCGTCCGAGTCCTCACGGACAGGCGCCACCAAGACCCCTCGCCCCCAGCACCCGATACACGCGCTCCATCACAACGATAGTCGATGTTCGCATAAAGTCCCAGATTCTCGGTAAACATGTAAGTCGTCCGAAGACCCCAATACCAAAACCGCCGCAAAGGTGTCAATTCCCCACGGCAACAATCCCCCAAGAAATCAGTCTCATAAATATGAGACTAGAGGTCAGACCTATAATCTCATATTTATGAGACTACCTCCGACCGCACCTGTTTCAGGTATCGGAAGACAGTGCTTCTCGGCTTGCCCGTCGCCTCGACAATCGCCTGCGAACTCATGCCTGGGTTTTCTGCCAGGAGATGCCTTATCGTCTCGCACAGTCGATCACCATCAACCTTTGGCCGGCCCCTTATCTTCTGGATCGTCTTCTCTTCCACCAACGCTTCGGCCGCCTTTGCCAGATTCGCCGCCGCCTGCACCACCAACGCCTCGTTCGTCAGATGATCGACCGGCATTTCGATGCCTGCCGCCCGCTTTCGCGCGATTTCCTCCGCCCGCTCGAGTTTCATCTTCTCAAGAAGCTCTGCCATCAGGTGTTGATGCGATTCAAGAATCTCCTCACGCGAGGCCTCTGCGCCGTAGATTCTCCGCATGCCGTCAAGCGCAAGCTCATCGCCGCGTTTCAACGCATTCAGGCTGCTCCACAGGTACTCGTCAAATCCGGGACAGATCGCTGCACGAATCGGATTAAGATGAATATACCCCGCCCGCTTTCCCAACTCGACCGGAATGTTCTTCACGAGAATGTCCTTGTACACACCTTCCCATAACGTTCCCCTGTGCGTGTAGCGACTGTTGTATTCCTGTGTCAGCCACTGCTTCAGGATCTTCATGAAGACGCCGACTTTGTACATCGAGTCGGCAATGGAGTTAAGCCGTGCTTGAGCCATTGCTTCTCCTGTCTCCTTGTTCATCCTCACGGACGCGAGTTCTTTCTTCAGCGCCTCGAGCTTAGCGTGCCCCTTCAGTACGCCATACCGACGAAGGATCTCTTCTTCGATCAAGGTCTCTGGCGCAGGCAAGTACGCGAGGATGTGGAAATGATTCGTCATGATACACCAAGCAACAAGCCTGATGCCGCAGAAGTCCGACGCACGACGAATCATCTCCAGAAAGTCATTGCGAACCTCATCGGTCATGAAAAAGACCTGATGGGCGATGCGGCTCATCAGATGATGATAGGTGTCGTAATCTTTGTTCCGGTTATTAGAAGCTGACATGCGATAATATTATCAAAACACGCGCTTACTGTCTACAGATATCAGTCTCATAAATACGAGACTAAAGGTCAGACCTATAATCTCGTATTTATGAGACTAGCTTTCCCGCTCGCGCACTGCGGCGGCATCCGACTTCGTCGAAGATTGGACGGACAGATTGATTCGAGCATGCTGGCAGGCACGAGGCGAGCCTGCCGTGTCAAAGATCGACATTCCAACCGCCGACTCGTTGCCCGCGCTCGGAACGGGAAGATAATATCAAAACCGCCGCGAAGGTGTCAATTCCCACGCGGCGGTTTTGGGCTCAACCTCATCGTCTACGGCTGTCTCAGAAGAAGAGATCGCGCTCGCCGCGGCAGGTGGCCTCGTATTGCTTGAGCACCGTCGGATAGAACTTCGGAAGCCAGTCCTTGATGGCGGCGAGTTCCTTCTCGATGAGCTTGTCGCCGATTGCGCGCGTCTCGTCGGAGGCGAAGTCGTCGAGCCACTCGCGGAACGTGAGCACCGCGTTGATCTTGCAGAACTTCCCCTCGCGGCCCGTCTTCAGCGCATCCATGATGCACCCGCCCGTGCGGCCGCAGCGGTAGCCCGCCGTGCAGAAGCTCGTGATCGTGCCGCGCGAGGCGAGGTAACGCACCATTTCGTCGATCGAGCGGTTGTCGCCGAGCATGAACTGCTGGCGCTCCTTCTCCTGATGCGCCTCGTTCGCGAAGTCGCTATAACCCTTGATCGCGATGTTCGACGAGCAGTCGAGCTGCGTCATGCCGCTGTCAATGAGCTTGTTGCGCGAATTCGGGGACTCGCGGGCCGTGATGATGATGCCCGTGTACGGCACCGAGAGGCGCGCAATCGTCACGATCTTCTCGAACGTGTCGTCGTCGATGAGCCACGGGGACTCCTCGGGCACCTTCGTGCCGCTCGCCGGCTCAAGGCGCGGGAACGAGAGCGTGTGCGGACCGATGTTGAACCAGCGCTCGAGGTCGCGCGCATGGAGAATCGTCGCAAGAAGCTCGAAACGCCAGTCGCAGAGTCCGTAGAGGACCCCCAAGCCGACGTCATCGACACCCGCCTCAAGACAGCGGTGGAAGCACGTCGTGCGCCAGTCGTAATTGCCCTTCACGCTCCACGCCGGATGCATCTCCTCGTAAAGCTTGCGGTTGTACGTCTCCTGAAAGACCTGGAAGGTTCCAATGCCGACCGAGCGCAGCACCTTCAGATCGGCGATCGGGAGCGGCGCGGCGTTCACGTTCACGCGGCGGATGCCGTTCTTGTGCCCCGTCCGCGGCGCGGGAACCTGACGCGCATAGCACGTCTCGATCGTCTCGGCGATGTACTCGGTCGAGGTCGTCTGATGCTCGCCGTAGACCGCGATGAGCCGCTTGTGGCCGATGCGGCCGGCGAGAACGTCAAGTTCCTCCTTAAGCTCGTCCATCGTCAGGACGCGGCGCTTCTGCAGCTCGTTCCCCTCACGGAAGCCGCAGTACTTGCAGCCGTTCACGCAGAGGTTCGACATGTACAAGGGCGCGAAGACGACGATGCGGTTGTCGTAGACTTTCTTCTTGATCCTGAGCGCCGCCGCCTTCATCTCGGCGAAGAGCTCGGGAACGAACGCCGCGCTCATGAGAACGGCCGTCTCCTCGGGCTTCAGCGTCTCGCACGTCGCCTCCGACTTCGCGATGATCTCGCGCACGAGCGCGGGATCCGCCGGCTTCATGGCGATCTCGTCGATGCACTTCTGAATCAGCGCCTCGTCGATGAAGTGCTTTCCCCCGGGGAGATATTTGTCAATTTCCCCCTGAATGATGAAATTCTTGCGGTAGTCCGCCGCGTCTTTAAACTTTCTGATACTCGAGCAATCCGCCATTTCTGCGCCTACTTCCTTCTCTTGAATCACATATTATACCAAAAGGTCGGACACACGGGAACATCACACCCGAAGTCCAATCTCGCGCATCGGCTCGACGACGAACGGACGCTCCTTGGCGCGAGGATGCGGGAGCGTCAGCTCCGGCGTCTCAAGATGGACGTCGCCAAACGTAATCAGGTCCAGGTCGATTGTGCGCGGACCGTTCCGCACCGTCCGCACGCGGCCAAGTTCATCTTCGATCGCGTGCATGCGGCGAGAGAAGTCCAGCGGCGCGAGCGTCGTCTCAAAGAGCGAGACCTGATTGAAGAAATCCTGGTTCGCAAACTCCGCGGGCACGTCAACGCCTTTCGTCTCGATCACGCGGCTGACATCGACAAGTCGCGTCTCGGGCAGACGCGCAAGCGTCCGCAAGGCCTGATGCAGATACGCCGCGCGATCCCCGAGGTTGCTGCCGAGCGCCACGACGGCGCGGCGCGCCCGGGGATTGTGCGCCAGATAAAGGAATGCGGCGCGGTCGCTTGTCACCGTCACTCGTTCCCGCGACGCCCGATTCAGCGTTGCCACATACGGCGTATCGAACCGCACGCCGTCAAGCTTCCACCGGAGGCCCTTGGACGTCATCTGCGTCCGGGAGTCCGGCGCGAAAACGGAAACGCCGGCGTTCTTCCAGGTCTTGACCTGCAGCGGACGATTGGCATCGACGGGCCAGAAAACGCCCGCATCCGTCACCAATCGCACGCCCGCCTCCAACGCCCGGTAGATGTTTCCGATCGTGTGATCCTCGCGCTTGCCCGTCGCACCGACGATGACAATCTCATCGCGACACGCCTCGCCGAACTCGTCCAAACACCAGTCGATCGCCTTGGTGAGATCGTTGGTGTCTTGGTCCGCGTCGTGCACGACGTGGCACGGGACATCGTGCACCGCCAAGCTGTCGAGATCGCCGATGATCACATCGGGCCACTTCCCCGCCCATTGATAATACGCCTCGGCCGCCGAATCGCAGGCGACGACCGTCTCGGCGGCGTGCAAAAGCCGCTCGCCCTCACTCCCCTTCGCCGGGAAGTCGCCCGCCGCCAAAATCACAAGGCGCATACCGTCAGCATCCCAAGTGCATGCGTCACCGCCTGCGCGCGCACCTGCGCGCGGTCGCCGCGGAAGATCGCCTTTTCGGTTCTCACGCCGTCCTTCGTCGCGAGGCCGAACCAAACGAGCCCGACGGGCTTCGCGTCGCTGCCGCCGTCCGGTCCCGCGATACCCGTAAGCGAGACGGCCATGTCCGTCTTGAGAAGCCGCCGCGCCCCTTCCGCCATCTGCGCGGCGACTTCGCCCGACACCGCGCCAACCCGCGCGAGATCGTCGCGCGAGACGCCCAGCACCTCGGCCTTGACCTCGTTCGAATAGCTGATGATGCCGCCCGCAAAGACCGCGCTCGAGCCGGGCACCGCAGTAATCGCCGATCCGACGCCACCACCCGTACAGCTCTCGGCCGTCGCACAGGTGAGTCCCTGCGCTTTCAGAAGCTCGACCAGCTTTTCGGCAACCGTCATTCCACACTCCCTTCCGCGACCACCGTCGCGCTCTTCAAATGGGGAATGGCCCCGGTCTTCGTGACCGCCGCCGTCGAGGAAAAGACCTTGCCGCGGCCGAACTTAAGGCACGTCTCGACGACGAGCTTCGCCGCGCGCTCGAGCATCCGGCACTCGGCCTTTACGAGCGCCGCGCGAATCGCCTCTGTGAGCGCCGCGTAGTCGACGGTGTCGTCAAGCTCGTCCGTCTCGCCCGCGAGATCCGAGATCTCCAGCGACACGTCGACCAAGATGCGCTGCGTCTTCACCCGCTCCTCGGGCAACTCCCCGAGGATGCAGTCGACGTCAATTTCGTTCAGTTTCAGTTGCACAGTCCCCACTCCTTCAGGGGGCCAACCGGCAGCCCCATGATGTTTTCGTATTCGCCCTCGTAGCGTTCGATCAGCCAGTCACCTGCCTCGTCGATATCGTACGCGCCCGCGCGGTCCGTCGGCTTGACGCGCGCCACGTACGCGTCGATCTCGGCATCGGTGAGCGGCTTGAACGTGACAAACGACTTCTCGACCTTCGCCGCGCCGTTATACGCGACACCCGTGAAGACCGTGTGCGTCTCGCCCGAAAGCTCGCGCAGGAACTGCTTCGCCTCGTCGAGGTCGCGCGGCTTCCCGTAGATCTTCCCCTTGTGCCACACGATCGTATCGGCAGAAAGGATTTCGTACCGCGGTGCGTCCTCGCCTGCGGCGTCTCCAAGCCGTTCTTGCGTGCCAGCGCCGCGGGCGAGGACGCACCGCGGTACGGAGGGGCGCGGTACAGCGCCCTTTGCCAGCGCATTCTCGCGAACCGTGCGCTCGGGATCGTCCGCATACGCGACTTCCGGCGCATCGGTCTTGACGACCGTGAAGTCGATGCCGAGCTGGCTGAGAATCTTCGCGCGACGCGGCGAACCGCTCGCGAGCGTGAGGAACTTGACGGGGCCGTCGCGCAGGACGGTGATCCGTCCATCGACAATCTTCGCAACCGTCGAGGCGACACCGCCCGGCGAGATACCGTCATCGATGACGAGATCGGCCGAAAGCCCCACGTCCTTGAGCGCGCCCTCCGCCTCCGTCGCCGCGCGCTGTCCCGACAGGTTCGCGCTCGTGACACGCAAGACGCCGCCGCACGCGGCGAGAAGCCGCCGCGTCCAGTCGTGATCGGGGACGCGCAGGCCTTCGAAGGTTGGCGTGGTGTCGCCGCGGGCGAGGACGCACCGCGGTACGGTAACCGCCTCCGTACCGCGGTGCGTCCTCGCCCGCGGCGCGGTACCAGCCAACACCAGCGTCAGCGCCCCGGGCCACCGTCGCGCCGCCACGCGCTGCGCGACGGGATCCATTCCGCCGATGAAACGCTCTGCCGCCGCGGCATCGGCCGCGAGGAGCGCAATCGGCTTCGCGGCCTCGCGCTGCTTGATCGTGTAGAGACGCGCGACCGCGTCGGGAAAATCGGGATGCGCCGCGAGGCCATAGACCGTATCCGTCGGAATGACGACGACGCCCCCCGAGAGGAGCGTCTTCGTGGCGGCGGCAAGTCCCGCCTCATCTGCGTTCAGCCGCAGCATCGGCTTAAGCCTGCGCGGCAGCGCGGCCGAGCAGGAAGGCCTTCTTGTTGACCTCGAGGAGCTTCGCCTTCGGGCCCGTCAGCATCTCGGCCATCGCCTGAAGCCAGAGCTCTTCCTTGAACGGACAATGGGCCGAGAGCGCACCAGCGAGAACCATGTTCATCGTCCGCGCATTGCCGACCTCTTCCGTCGCGATCTTCATCGCGTCGACAAGGATGAGCTTCTTGAAGCACTTCTTCACCTTGCCGTCTAGATCGACAACGTCAGGCTGCTGACCCGACGAGACCGTGACCGGCGTGAGGTACAGGTCGTTGACGAGCGCCGTCCCGGTCTTCGCGAGGACGCCCGACGAGCGAACGGCCTCGAGCTTGTCGAACGAGACGAGGATGTCGGCCGTTCCTTCCTGGATGATCGGCGAGGCGACGGACGAGCCGAAGCGCACCTGGCTCGACACCGAGCCGCCGCGCTGGGACATGCCGTGGATTTCGGACTTCTTGACCTCGTAGCCCGCGATCGCCGCGGTCTTCGCGAGAATGTCAGCCGTCAGGATGATGCCCTGGCCGCCGACGCCGACGAGCGAAACGTTGACCGTCTTCATGTCGCTTACTCCATCACGCGTTCGACGGTAATCTCGGGGTCGATCTCCTGCAGACCGACCTCGATGCCCTGCTTGATCGTCATCATCGCAAACGGACAGCTCCCGCAATGACCGACCAGCTTGAGATAAACGACCTTTCCCTCGATCTTCACGAGTTCGAGATCGCCGCCGTCGGCCTGAAGCCCGAGACGCAGCTGTTCCAGTTTCGCCTTGATCTGTTCTTCCATAAATCCTCCTCAATGCATTGCGCATATTATAACATTTCCGCTGAAGCGACGCGCGGCGAATAAGCCAGATTCTGTTCCCCTCCGTCGTCGACCTTTCGGACGCGACGGAGGGTCCGATCATTCATCTAACGCAATCAACCCGAAACCTTAAGTCGGCTCTTGCGAGCCCACGCCCGACGGGCAGCCGGTCGGTTTCCTATTTGATCTTGCTCCGAGGAGGGTTTACCCTGCGTCCGTCGTTTCAGACGGACCGGTGAGCTCTTGCCTCACCTTTTCACCATCACCCCTTGCGAGGCTGTCTGTTTTCTGTGGCACTTTCCATCGTGTCGGATTTCCCGACGCCTTCCATCCTTGACGAATGGATCCTCCGCCCTGTGGAGTCCGGACTTTCCTCTGCCCGAAGGCAGCGACCGGTCACGCGCGCGTCGCTTCAGCGGAAATTTCAAAGAACGAAACCGGGCCCCCGCAGTGCGGCAAAGCCCGGCCAACGAAAATCGTCAGACGATTAACGGTAAAGGATACGGCCGCACATCGTGCAGGCGACGATGCGCTGCGGCTTGCCCTCTTCACCGAGCTTCGCGTTCGCATCGGCGAGCTGGCCGATGCTCGGCGGCTGAACGAGGTGGCAACCGTCGCACACGCCGTCGTGCGTGAGCGCCGCCACAACCGGCCAACGCTTCGTACGGAGACGCTCGTAGTAGAGGACAAACTTCGGATCGGTCACAGCCTTCGCCTTCTCGGCGCGCTCCTTCTGAGCCTCGGCGAGCTCGGCCTGAACCGCCGCGATGCGCTCGTCGATCTCGGCGCAGAACGCATCGACGCCGCTCTTCTGCTCGTCGAAGCGCGCCTGAGCGTCGGTGATGCGGGCCTGAGCGGACGGCAAATCGTCCATCGCCGCGATCTGTGTGTTTTCCAGAGTGTCGAGCTCGTGCTGAACGAGGTCGATCTGAATGGAATACTGCTGATACTCCTTGTTGCTCTTCAGGCCCATCTGCGTGGCCTTGAGCTGACGAAGCTTTTCCTTTAGCGCGTCAGCGTCGGCCTCAATGCCCTTGACGCGACCCTGCGCATAGTCCTGACCCGCCTTGGCGGCCTGAAGGTCAGCGGAGACACCAGAGAGACGAGCCGTCTCAAGCGCTTTGCGACGAGGAAGATCTTTGAGCTCGGTTTCCAGTTCACGGATACGTCCGTCGACTTCCTGCAAGTCAATCAGCGCTTCAACGATCGTCATATGATCCTCTCTTCAAAGTGGGGCAGGAGACGGGACTCGAACCCGCAACCCACAGAATCACAATCTGTTGATC
>CAMAHK010000023.1 GCA_945834475.1 uncultured Verrucomicrobiota bacterium | reverse complement strand
TGCTCAGATGCACTTTTGCTCAGATGCTCAGATGCCGAGGTCGGTCAAGACCGCGCCAGCGGTCTTGACCGACCGAGTACCGGTATACAGGGCCTGCGGCGGCGGGTAGCTCGTCACGGTCTTAGGATGCCAAGTTCGTATGCGCGCGAGACGGCACCCGTCGTGTTTGGCACATCGAGCTTCACCTGTATCGACTTCGAGTGCGTCTTGACCGTTTCGGTGCTGATGCCCAGTATTATGCCAACCTCCTCGCGGGTCTTTCCCATCGCGAGGTACTTGAGGACGGACATCTCCTTCGCCGTGAGCATGTTGGGGACCTTCGGCAGCTCCTCCTCCTGGAACGGACCGCCGTTGACTGCAGAGCGCAACGCCTCAAGAAGCCGCGTGTGCACGATATTCTTGGGCAGATATCCGCATGCCCCCATGCTACGTGCGCGATCAAGCTCGCCGCCGAGCGGCATCCCCGCCAGGAAAATCGCCCTGACGTCCGAAATGTGTCGGCGCATATTCTCGAGCGTGGCGAATCCGTCCATGCCAGGCAGCCGTATGTCGAGGACAACTACGTCGGGCTTCACCTTTGCTATGGCGGCGGCGGCGCTTTCTCCGTCGCCGAATGACGCACAGACGGCAAAGCCCCTTGCACTCTCAAGCATCGCCTCAAGGCCATCCCTCACGACTGGATGGTCGTCAACTATCATCACCCTAATCATATCGGCACCTCCACAATGACCTTAGAACCACGCCCCACGGCGCTTTCAATTCGAAATGTCCCGCCGAGCGCCTTAGCCCTGTCGTCCATCCCGCCAAGCCCGAGCCCGCGGGCGTGCTCGGCGGTGTCGAAACCGCATCCGTTGTCCTCAACTTCAAGGACAAGCCCATTCTCTGCGAAGGCGACATGAACCTTCACGCAAGTGGCGCGTCCATGCCGTATGGCATTACCTACGGATTCCTGTAGTATCATGAGAAGACTTCCCGCCACTGTGCGCGCAAGCGTCGGCTCGCGCCCCAAGCTCGTGATCTCGACGACCCCCTCCCAATGGGCCATGCGGCGCGAAGCATAGCGGAACAGCTCGATAAGGCTTCCCGGGCCTTCGCTCTCCTCCTGTAGCCCCCAGAGAACGGTCCGCAGCTGGCTCTGCGTGTGCATAAGATTCCCGGTCGCCTTCTCAAGCTGCGCCATGGCCTTCCCGGAGTCTCCCTCGGCCAGCCAATTGAGCGCCGCCGATATCCGGAACATCGTTCCGGACAGCAGCTGCTGGAAGTCGTCGTGAAGGTCGTGCGAGAGTCGCAGCCGCTCGCGCCGCGCGCCGTCTGCAACGGCCCGCTCCCTGAGGGCCTTCTCGATAACCTTCACTTGCCGCGCCACCGTGCGCCTCAAGCTCACCACCCACAGCACAAGCCCAAGCCCTACGAACACGCCCATTCCGACAGCAACCCAGGCGCGGAATGGAGTCCAGAACGGCGGACGCGTCAGCACCACAAGATCCTTGGGCGAACGCATCATGACAAGCGGCCCCGAAATCCCCGTGAAGACCGGCTTGCGCGACGCCTTTGGCTCGGTGACATAAACATACGATCCGCTCGCCCGCACGACGGACCCAATGGCAAGTCCGTCGGGAAGAGGCTCGTCGGGCTGGAGGCTGAAAGAGACGCTGATGCACTTTCCGGAGTCGAACAGGATGATCTGCACTGAAGCCATCCGCCGGTTGACGTCCTGAACGCGTCCAACCACGGAGACCAGCCTGGCAAAGCGGTCGGGCTCGTCGGCCCCGCTCGCGGGATGCATGTTAAGCTGCCCGACAGTGACGCTCTCGCATTCCGGGACCAGGCTTGCGTCATGGCCTGTCACCTCAACTTGGCAGAAATCTATCCTGTTGTTGACTGTCTGCGGCAGAACAGTGCCGGTTACGGACACCAAATCGCCAGCCTTCACAACTATGTCAGGCGACTTGGAGCACCGCCACCACTCGCCGTCGTTCGACAGGATGAACATGACGTCGCTCCCCTTGTCCGCATGCGTGACCACACCGGAGAGCGACATCATTCCATGCCTGACCGTCACCTCGAACGCGCACACCCGAGCAGGGACAACGGCGCACAAGGCGATCGCCACGGCAATCAAGACTGTTCTTCTTGCTCTCATGCCGCTATTTTACAATAAATCAGCGCGGAATCCTAACGACCATTACACTCCACGGGCGAAGCTTGAGCGAAACCGAGCCGCCAGAGGCACGCGCGCTCGACGCGCGAACGCACACGGCGTCCGGCTCCTCGAACGTGTTCACCGACTCGTGCGATTCGCCAGACAGCTCCAGCACTGACACTTCGCCTTCCGGCGCTCCGAGGCGCAGTTCGACTTCGCGGCACGTCTCACGCGCATTGACGATCTTCACTACAAGTTCGCCGCCCTTCGCCTCGCCCGCCGACCAGAACAGTCCGGACGCGTCACCGACGGACCTGAGGGGGCACGTGCGCTCGGGACGGTTCTCAGCGAACAGCCTCTGCACGCGGTAGTTCGCAGTTTCGAGGACACGCGACTTGTCGAACCAGATCATGTCCGGAGTCCAGTGGTAGCCCGGCGCGTCGACGTTGTTGAAGAGCGGCGCATAGGAGCTCATCCGCACGATGTCGCAGTTCCGCTCGAACCCGCACATCATCGCCGCCTCGCACACGGCAGAGCGCAGCGTGTTGGCGCGGCTGCGCTCGTGGCATGCGTATTCGCCGGCGTAGACCTTCGGACCTGTGCGCGGATAGGAGTCGTAGCGGCAGGCGTTGCGCAAGAACCAGTCGGGGTCGCGGTAGTAGTGCTCGTCAACCAGCTCCACGTCCTGCTCGCGCAGGAACTTCCAGGCGCGTTCCCAGCGCCCTTCGTCGACGTTCGGGCCGGAAGAGCTCACGATGGTGATTTCAGGATGCAGCCTCGCCACCGCCGAGGCGATGACCGAATACCTGTCGAAGAACGGCTGGTCCCAGTTCTCGTTTCCTATGCCGACGTACTTTAGCCTAAACGGAGCCGGATGGCCCATATCCGCCCTGATCTTCGCCCAGGGGTTCTTCGACGGATCGCCCGTCGCGAACTCGATCAGATCGACAATGTTCGTCACGAAGTAGTCAAGGGATTCCATCGGCGCGAAGTGCGTGGGCCTGCGGTACTGGCATGTAAGCCCCGCGAGGCATATCGGCAGCGGCTCCGCGCCCAGGTCCTCGCAAAGCCGGAAGTACTCGAAGTATCCGAGCCCCTGCGTCTGCCAGTAGACGAGCCTGCGGGCCGAACGCTCGCTGTCCCAGCGGTTCTCGTTCAGATAGCGTCGCTCCACCGGACCGACCGAACGCTTCCAGTCGTACCAGCTCATGAAGTCGTCACCCTCGGCAATGCATCCGCCAGGGAACCTGATTATTCCCGGGCGAAGCGCCGCGAGCTTCTCGACAAGATCGGCGCGCAGTCCGTTCGGCTCGTGCCTGTACGTATCGCGCGGAAACAGCGAGACGAACTCGACGTCAACGATGCCCTTCGAGTCGAGGAGCACCGACAGCGTCGCATTCGTCGCATCCTCCGCCGCGACGAGCTCTGCGGTGAACTTCGTCCAATCCGGAAGTATCCGGTCGAACGGAGTCGCCCCGGCTTCGCCGACCTTCATCTGCCCAGGGCGCACCTTGAACTCCGCGAGCTGCACACTCGCGCCGCCCTTCACGACGGATGGCTTTTCGAGGACGACGCGCAGCCCTCCAGTGTAGCCGTCTACGCCGCGCGCGTAGAACTTGAGGTCGTACTTGGCGCCGCCGACGACCTTCATGCCGCCGCAGAAGCCGCGGTTGCGCATTCCGCATCCCGTTCCCGCGCCGATCGCTTCGATGCGAAGGTACTGCGCATTCTCGGGATAGAGCGGCTTAGCCCACTCCTGCGTCACGCGCGCCTCGGCACCTCCGCGGAAATCGTACTCCCAGTAGGCCGGACGCTCCGTGCGCCAGTCGAACCCGCGGTTCGCGACCATCTCGGCGTATATCCCGCCGTCCGCAGCCCAGTTGATGTCCTCGAAGAAAATGCCGTAGAGAGTCGAAGGCACCTCTATCGGAGCTTTCGAGCCGTCCTTCTCCAGCACGACCCGCTCCGGCGCGCCTTCATCCGCCCGGCAATGCGACGCGAATACGGCGATAAGTACCGCCGCTGCGCATCTGCCGACTTTAATACCTGCACTGTTACCCATGTCGCCTCCTTTGTGGTGTTACTTCATTCAAACTTTAGGCCGAGCGGCTTGAAGCCCGGCGCGGACTTCTTGACCGCGAAACGGATGACGCTTGCGCCTGCGGGGACCGTCACCTGTCCCAGCGACACGACCCGCCGTTCCTTCGCTGGCTGCAGCTCGCGCGTGAGCGACTTCCCAGCATCGGTCGCGACGATGACTTCCGCGCGTCCGAGCGACGTGTAGGCGAGGCTCACCTTCATCTTCCGCTCTTCCGGCGACGTCACCGTGTAGAGCGCCCAGTCGCCATCGGACCACCTGTCCTTGTGCTTCTTGCGGTGGGTGCGCGGACGATCCTCGATGGGATAGTAGTCCCAGTCGGTGATCCGCATAACGCCAGGGAGCTTGTGCGCACCGGAAACGCGTCTTCCGTTCACCCACGTAACGGGATCACCGCGCATCCACTTCGTGCGCGTCTTCGTGAGCGTTCCCCATCCGCAGTATTCGTAATACCAGCTCGGCCCGAAGCCCCACGTCTCGCAGCCGTTGTTCGCAAGCGTGTCCTCCACGGACTTCCTGAGCCACTTGCACTTTTCGTCGGGAACGCCCTTCACGACCGAGTAGTGCATCAGAGCGGCCGTGCGCGGTGCTCCAGGGCCGCCCTGCGCGCCGCGGCCGTGCGGCGACGGCTTGAGAGCCGTCCACCGGGCAGAGCGGGTGTAGGCCTTGTAGAAAAGCCGGTTCTCGAAAGTCGCCTCGTCTTCCTTGTCGGTGTAGCCCGTCGGCATCCAGTCGCTCAGGTTGTAGCGGAGGTTCCACTCGAGTCCCGTCAGAATCCGGTTGTCGAGCGCGCCGTACAAGTCGTCGCCCTGGTTCCAGAACATCTCGGCTATACCGACGTAGTTGAAGAGCCCGTAGTTCGTGTGCGCCATGTCGCGGCACGTCTCCTCGCACTGTCCGTTCTTGTAGATGTAGTACTTCAGGAGCTCGTCGAATCCCCAGTCCTCCTCGTTGCCCCGGCTGAAGCGGCCCTTGCGCGAATGGCAGTACTCGCCCCACTCCGTGTTGTGACCCCACGTCTCGCTCGGCCACCACGGGAGCTGCAAGGGCCCCGTCGGATACGGCTCGTCGTCCGGGCGGTGCCTGAGCCCCATGAGATAGTTCCACACGCGGTCGTACTTTTTCGCGTCGTCGAGGAAGATTGCCATCGCGAGGAGTCCCTTGAATCCGCTAAGCCCCTGGTTGCCCCAGCGCGCGGAGTCGCCGTTCTTTATCGCCTGGTAGAACACGTCGTTGAGGACCTTGCGGAACTTCGCCTTGTCCGCCTCGGCCCAGCCGGGGTAGTCACGTATGAGCTCCGCCGCCTCGACGAGGAGAAATATCTTGCCGTTGTCGAGCGCGGGCGTTCCGGTCTTCCACGGGTCCTTGTAGAGGACAGACGCATTGATGAGATCGCGGGCCCGCTGCGCGTAGCCTTCGTCTCCCGTGAGGCGCCACATCAGCGCCTGGTCGTGCGCGAAGCGTCCGTCGAAGCCGATGGTGTTGTTGAAGCCACGCAGGTCCTCTCCGCGCCACGGCGCCTTTACGCCGTGCCCGGCCCATCGCGAGCCGGCGAGCGCGTCGAAGCACCGCTTCCACGGCTGCACCCCGGCGTCGACCATCGCCTTCATGCGGTCGAGGTCGCCCTGAGTGTAGCTGATGCCCGGGTGGACGAACACCTTGCCGTCCGAGTTCCGCGGCGCGCGCGGATCGACCGGCTTGGCGGCCCCACGAACGACGCTCGCGCCTGACGACAGGAGAGCGATGCAGGTTATGGCCTGAACTAAATACATTCTCATGGTCGGCTACGACATTTCGCTGTTTCATTGCACGCGCACGCTAAAGCCAGGCAGATGCACTATGTCCCCGCAGAAATCGCCGACTTCTCCGCACCCCGCGAAAGCAAACGACGAGGCTCGCCCGGAAACTGCAAAGCGCGTCGCGCCTTCTGCATCGGACAGCGCCGCACACCTGTCGCCGATCTTGACCGACCACGACACGGCAGGAGTGCCGCCTCTCGCGTCCAATGTGACGCGCAGGCGATACACCGCGCCAGCCGCAGGCATGACGGATTCGCTGGAAACCTCGTGCCATCTGCCGCCGTCGTGGAGGAAGAACGCCGGCTCGCCTTTGTCGTTGCGCGCGAGCGTAAATGCGCCGACAGCACCTTGCGCCGCCGACTCGACATCGTCGATGACGTCGTCAAAGCATGCGGACATCTCAACGACGGATATGCGTCGCTCCTTCTGCCGGACATCAGGGGTAAACCTGAGCCTGTCCCCTCCAGCTCCGTCCCCTCTGACTTCAATGTATCTCACTCCAAGACGGCTTTCCACCGTCCCCTTCGCATCACCGCTCGCGGACCATTTGCCGCGCTGGGCATCGTCCATGATCGACGTGACATCAGCCCCGCGTTCCTGGTTAGCCGCCGATGCGTCGAACCAATTGCCCTTCAGTTTCCTCGCCGCGACAAGAGGCACGGCGCCATGCCATCCGGCTTCTGCCGGAACCAGGCATACTGCTCCGCCGTCTACGAAGTCGAAGTTGCCGACGACGACACGATCGCCAAGGTCCGTGATGTTCGCCGCTATCCACGCCTTGCGGTCCCTCACGAGCGTTATCGTATCGCCGGCGTCGACGACTGTGCCGGCAGGAAGAACGCCGGCGATGCCGCCGGACAGCGTCCAGCCGCTCATGTCAACGGCCTGGTTGTTTGCGTTTAGCACGACAAGTTCGTCCTCCGTCCTGGCCGCAAGCGAGAGATTCGCGCAAAGAACCGATGCTGGCATCTGCGCATCGGGTATTCCGGCCGAGAGGTTCTGCGCATAGCCGATTCCCTTCGCCGCGTTGTGGATCGAATGAGTCACGTAAAGATGGCGACGACGGGGAACGAAATAGTTCACCCACAGGTCTTCCACTCCCTGGTCATGCGTGACCTTCCCGGTCCAGCAGAACGTTCCTGTCTTTGTCCAGAAAGTGCCCGGCCCCGCCGGATTGCTCTCGTGCGCCCGCCACTTCTCGTAGTCTAGGGATGCGCACTCGTATGTTGCGTTCGTCACGGCGACAACGTACTGCCACGCCTTCGTCTCCTCCCTTGGCGTTCCAGGCGCACCAAGCCATTCGTCCATCAGCGAGCGAAGGCGGCGCAGGTAGATGCGGCGGAACTTCGTAGACTGCAAAATCGCCTCAAACGCATAGTTGGGACGATCCTCCGCGCTTCCGTCGGACTTGTGGCTGAGTATCCGCATCCCGCCGAAGAACGGATGTGCCTTGTGGCTGTCGATCTCGGCGTACGGATTCGCCATCACGGCGCCCGGAGTGATCTTGGCGCCGTTCCACTGTCCGTAGTATATGTGGCCCCAGCTCTGGTTCATGTCGTAGGCAAGCGGCTTCCACGTTCCGGTGCCGTTCAAGTCCCCGTAGGTCGAGAGGTTCGCCCAGGTGTCGTCGCACTCCATCGTGATGCGTGTGGCGGCCATGTAGTTTATCCACGCCGGAAGGTCGAAGCTCTCCACCACGGCGCGACATACCACGGGCTGGTCGTCCACGCCGTTTGCAAGGGTTGAGCCGAAGCCGGAGGTCCACGCCACGAGCGGCGCATACGCCTTGGCCGTCGTCTCCTCGCCGTCGTCCGGCGTCTTCTTCTCGCACGTCACCGTGCTGCCAGAGAGCCTGTCGCCGCTGCGGGCAGGCGCAAGCGTTCCCGAGTTCTTGTAGCCGTAGCCGTACTCGTCGAATCCGTACCAGTCCTCGATCATCTCGTCCGAGAAACGGTTGGAGTGGAACGCGAGCTGGTAGAACTCGCCGTTCAGATTGACGCGCACGGGATAGTGGAACGGCGCGTATCCGCCGGATTCCCTGATCAGGTGGAACGCGAGCGACTGCCGCACGTATGCGGGATCGCAGTATTCCGCGACAAGGCTTGTCTTGCGCGTCTCGATGCCGGTCCCTTCTAGGCTGTTGACGCATTTCATGGGCTGGCACTTTGAGAAGCGCAAGCCGTGCGACTTCTTGCGGAAGCCGCCGGACGTGTTGCCGCGCAGGTCGATGCGCACGTTGTCGTAGTAGATTCCCGTCTGCGAATCGTAGATCGAGCACCGCGCGTTGTGCGGGACGAGCGAGAGATTCTGCTTGTCCGCGTCGACGTCCATCTGGGCGAGGTGGTCCACACCATCGACGAACATGTGCCACGTCTGGAGCTTCGCGTCGTCAAGTGCCCCTGGGTCGGTAATCGTGCCGTACCACGCATAGCCGTCGTCGGGGTTTTTAAAGCTTGGGGATGTCCAGACGTTGCCGTCGCCGTCTGTGATCCTCGCGCTCCAGCGGATCAGGCGTCCAGGCCCGGACGGAATCGCCGACGCGGGGATCTCCGCAGTCCACACGTCGCCTTTCGCCTTGTCGCGCGCGCCCTTCGTCATTGGAACGCTGTTCGTCGCCCCGAAGTCGCAGCAGTATTCGAGAGCCACGGACACAATGGCATCGCCGGACATCGCAGAACCGGAGAACGGATTCACGGCAAGAGAGACGGGATATGCCGCGCCGGCGGCTGCAGGCGTCGTCGATGCCAGGTCGCTTGCGTCGTGCTTCACGCCGTAGAGCGGCCCAACGTTGGGCCCGTACGGAACCGACGCGCCGCCAAAGACAATGTTCCAGGCATATCGCGTACCTACCGACCAGTCGCGCTCAAACGTCGCGCCGTCTTTTATGTCCACTGGAATCGCCACCGCGTCGACGAGATTCGTGAACGCGCTTGTCTTGTGGTAAAGCGCGAGAAACGGGAACTTCTTGGGATTGACCTTGTTTGGGTAGACCACGCGTCCGTCGAAGACCTCGACGTTGCCGGAGCCGCCAAGATCCTTGCAGTTCGAATACTCCTCGCTCGTCCAGACGCGCAATGTCTCGCCAGGCGCAAGGGAGAGCTTTGCGAGATTCTTCTTCTTTGCGCCTGGCTCGAGCTTCTTTCCGCGGTTTACGCGAACAAGCTCGTACTCGCCGAGTTCCGCAGCCGAATCGCCATTGTTGACGAGTTCCACCCAGCCATATTCCCTGCCGAGGTCGTCGCGTTCTCCGGGGCGCGGACAGACCGCGTTGATCCGCACATTGGCAAAGGCCGATGCCGTCGCGAGGCTGGCTACGGCGATCAATCGCAGCTTCATGTCAATTGATTATGATGACAAAGCCCTTTGGGATGTAGGAAAACGTAACGGCAACATACGCCGGATCGTCACCTACCGCTGCTACGTTCTTGAAGCGCACTTTCCAGTTTTCAAACTCCTTGGACGCAGCCGGCACACCATCAATCGTAACCTCGCTCACCGGAATAATGCCTGGATTTGAGGCGGCCGGCAACTTTGCCACTGTGTAGACCACCGACTTGTCAAGGATTGCGCTTTGAGCTGCGGTCATGTTAACGCGAAGCTTCACAGACGGGTCTATCGTGACGGTGTCGCTGGTAAGGTCTGGCACGACATCTTCGGTCGGAAGGTTGAATGCAAGGCCGCCGGCGCTCACGTTGAACGTTGAACCATCCACCAGGTGGAAATTAGTTCCTATCGTCAGCCACGAATCGGCGCCGACCTTGGTGAGATTGACTCGCGAACAGTCAAATCGCCCTTCTATGACCGACTCTCCTCCGGAAACTGCACCAACCTCGATCTTCATGCCATGCCTATACTGTTTTGTCGAACCTGCGCGGATATATGCAGTTGGCCCAGTCTGGCGCAAAACGCCGAACTGGATTGGATCGCCATTTACATTCTGATCCATTATGGCATAAGTCATCATACCGTCACGATATGTATTGCCGTTGGTGTCGAGTATCCACGTCGCCTTTGCAGAGCCTGCGTTATTGCCATAGAATCCGGTAGGCGGCGCGCCCAGAGATCCGCGCAGATACACCATGCCTTCGAATTCACGGTTGTCGCCGATGAAGTACGGACCGCGGTTCGACGTCGTTTCGCACGTCAGCTGCCCCTTACCTGTCAAGCTGCCAATGGACAAGTTTGCATTTTTAGCCCAGATGCGGTTAATCGTGCCTTCGGCTACATCGATGTGGCATTGGATATGCGAACCATTCGCAGTGCCGCCATTGATTGTCGCGCCCATCATCCTAATCGTCATTGAACTAGTATTCGGCACGAACACATCGTTCTCAAGAGTAGGTTCGAGTGTTACGCCGGAGCCTAGCTCCAGGACACCCGTAAACTCAGTCAATAGCGACTGGCGAAGGCCACTGTATGTGCCACCAGAAAGAACAAGTGTTCCCGCACCCGAAATTACAGCAGAAATCGACTGAGCTTGTGCCAGTTCCACGCGCGCGCCATCCGCAATCTCCACTTCACACGCCCCGAGCGAATCCGCAAGGACAGTTCCAGACTCAATGAGTATCTTGCCACCCTCCACATGCAAGAGCGTGTTGCCGACATCAAGTGCGCCCTCGTTGTCGCCAGCAAATCCCAGCACGCCGTTCACGGTAACGTCGTCGGACGTAAACGATCCGTGGCCCTTGATGAGCGCGTATGAGTTCTCGCCCGTCACCTCGACATCTACGCCAAGCGGCGCTACATCGGTATTGACGAGAACGGTCTGCACAGTGTCATCCTCGGCAATCACGAACGCCGCACGGTCCCTCTCGCCGAACGCTCTGACCATTCCGCTCGTCTCGCCCTTCCATGTTGTGGCGCCAGACCAGTCTCCGCCGTTGACGTTGAGAACCATCCTCTCAAGCCCGGAAACATTGACCTTAAGCACGCTGTTTTCAACAGTGTAGGTGAGAGTCGCGACGCCAGGAAGTCCGGCAATATCCACATTTGCGGACGAAACGGTCGTGTCGACGAGTCCGCCCGAAAGCGTAACGAGATCATAGTCTCCATCTGTGATAATTTGACCTGAGACATCGACAACAAGCGTTCCATCCTCGTCAATCTTAAGAGGCTTCTCCACAGCGCCGCCCTTCGCAACGACCATGACGCCGTTGGGGGCAATCTCGAAGGAATCGATCTGCTCGAAAGTGGACGAAGAGAAGGAAATCACGCCGGTGCGGTCAGCGCCGGTGAACACAGCCTTTATCGGCTGCTCCGCAGCGGCAGGCGTCAGATTCGCAGAAAGCGTCGCTGAGTGTCCGCCGGACGCAAGTCCGATGCCGTTTGGTCCGACAGTCATCGGAACGTCGGCAAGCCAGTCTGCCTTGTCCGTCACAGGCGCGAAGGAACCGCCGTTGATGGTCAGGGTCTGCGTCACGCCATCCCTGGTAGACATCGTGATGGTGTCGGTATGGAATGTTCCGCCGTCAAGCTGCATGGTGGCAGACGTTCCCGTGTCGTTGTTGAAGCAGAGATCCTGCCCAGCTGGAACGTATATGTCGCCGCCCGTCATGTTCAGAGTTCCCGAACCGCGCCATGCGATATGAAACTTCTTGCCGCAGTTCACCGTGCCACCCTGCATGTTGAAAGTACCGACGGCATTTGCGTTGCCACCGACAACGATATCCTGGTCGTTGTCCGTTTCAAGCGTACCGCCGGTCATCGTGAATGTCGCCGTGCAGCCGCTGCTTGTGTGGTTGTGGTGCGAGCCGATCCAAAACTTCTTCGGGGTGAACGAACCGCCCGAAAGAGTCATTTCGGCGGTCGAGCCAGCGCCACTCGCAAGGACGAATTCGTTGTCCGTGTCAAACTCGCCATTGCTCATTGTGATTGTTGCGGAGGAGTTGGAGCCGACTGCGGCGCGTGAAAAACCGACGACTTTGATTGTTCCGCCCGAGATGTCCATCGTCGTTGTCGCAGCGCCGCTTTTGCCTTCGGCGAGCATGAGCTGTCCGCCAACCCTGAACGAGCCGCCGCTGATGTTCATTTCGGAAGTGCCCTGGTTTTCGCTGCACGTCGCGTTCGCCGCCGTGTCGACGGAGCCGCTCATCAAGTTGAACACGCCTTTGCACCCTGAATGGTTGCCCTGTCCAACGATAAACGTATTGCTGTTCTGCCTGTATGTACCGCCGTTGACCGTCATTGTACCGGTTCTGTCATGCCCGCCGTAGCCGATGCATGTATAAGACTGGTTGGTGAACACGCCGCCATTGAGCGTAAAATACGAATCTGCGGCGCCATTGCCGATCCACAGTTCACTGGGGAAATAATACACGCCGCCTTCAATCGTAAGACCGCCATGCTTGCCCGTACCAACGTTGATGGCCTTTCCCCATCTACTGCTTGTGAATGTCGTTGAAAGGCCCGCATCGGAATCCGCGCCCTCCTCCACTCGCCAGACAATGTCAGGCTTTTCCACGTTCTCGATCCATATTCCGTCAGAAAGCGAGACGTGGTTCGTGAAAGTCACGATAATCGGGTTTGGTTCGTCTGGCAAACTGGCAACTTGTCCGCCGCCGAACACCCAGTTGCCGGAGCCATTGCCTGCGCCCCAGTTGGCGGTGTCGGTCCAGTCGGTTGTTGCCCCTCCGCCCGTCCAGTGCCTATCGGCATTTGCCGCAAGCGACAAAGCGCACGCGGCGATTGCGAGAACTATTGAAAACGACTTATTATCTGATGACATAACAAGACCTTTCACTGATGTTTGTCTACATTCTATCAAAAAAGCCCGTCCCTATGTCTCCCACTTTTTGGGGGGGTGGCACTATTTTGGCACCTTCAACCACTCGAGGTCGAGGTGCTTGCCCTTGGTGCGGAACTCGAGTTTGATCAGGTTGCGGTTAGGCGGAGCGGACAGCGTGAAGGTGTGTTCTTTCCACGCACTGCCCGTAGGCGGGAGCTTCACCTTCTCGACGTATATCCGCTTCTCGCACGTCTCGGGATCGACGAACTCGGTATTGTAGTCTTCCGGATTAATGACAGCCATGCCGCTCGGCCCGTCGCAGCGGTAGCGGATCGTGTACTCCCCCGGCTTCGTCAGCGGCCGGCGGAACGGGAGGAACATCGGGAAGACGAAGGCCTTGTCCGTCAAAGAAATATACTGCGCGCCGGTTGACTTATCCTTCTCCACCGACAGCCCTTGAATCCTCGGCTGGATGAACTCGGCAAACCGATTGACGCCGTCTTTACCCGGGTCATGACGCTCGAGCGTACACCTGCCGGCGGCCTTCTGCGGAAGCCAGAGAAACGCGTGCGAATAGTCAAGGCCCCTTATGTCCAGGGCGTAGCCGATGTACCGCGTCTCCTCCGACTTCGAGAGGTCCCAGCCCCTGCCCCACTTGTAGTGCATGTAGACGATGTCGACCTCGCTGGAGAGCCTTCCGCGCCCGCCGCCCCAGTTCGCCGGACGTCTCCAGTAGTCGCCCTTCTCGCGGTTTATCGCGATGGGCGTCCACTCTATGTCGAAGCCCAGGTTGTACTTGCATATCTGGTTGACGCCGCGCAGGTACTGGTGCTTCAGGAATTCGATTGGGTCGACTGCGTCCTTCTTCGCGGACACTTCGCCTGTCACGGGATCAACCAGTGTATTCTGGGACCAAAGGATCGTAAGGTTCTCGCCGAGCTGGCCTGCGCCGGGGAACGGATGCCCGATGTCGCGCCCCATCTCGGAATACTGGACGTGCGGCTTCACCTTCGCACCCGTCAGCTCGTTCGTCGTCACGAGGCGGCACATCTCGCGGATGGAGCCATTGCGCTCGCCGACCGGTCCCTGCTTGTTCGCCGTGAGGATCTCGACCATCTCGCAGTACGCAGCCCAGTCGTCCTCCCAGATGGAGCGCGCTAACGGCCCGCCGAGCGTGAACTGCAGCTGGTTCAGCAGCGTTCCGCGCCCCCACCAGAAGCCTCTCCCTATCGCGATGAAGCGGTTGACTCCGTCCGTATCCTCCTTGGTCCAGGCGAGCGGACCGCTCTTCGGCCCCGTGTAGCGCAGAAGCTCCGCCGCGCGCAGGTACCATCCCTCGGCGTTTGGCCAGCGGAACTGCGAGTCCCAGTGTGGACGCCCTCCCGTGATGTGGGTGTAGAACCAGCGGACGTAGTCGAGCGCTCTTTCGCGGTACTCCGCCTCGCCGGTGATTTCGTACATGATGCCTTGGTAGTAGGCCGTCTGCGAATCCCATGCGCAGCGGTTGTCGAAGTCGGGACTGTCGATCTGCGTGATGCCCTCGCCGCGCCGCGCGAAGATACGCGGCTTCTTGGAGAATCGGTGGTCGTGCTTCGTGAGCTCGTCGTAGAGGGTCTTCCACGGTTCAACCCCGCGCAGCACGTTCGCCTTCAGCTGGTCGAGCTGCTCGCGGTTCAGCCCGATGCCCGGATGCCGAAAACGTCCTTGCGCAGCCGTCGCGTCAAAAGCGCAAAGGCCCGCGAAAAACACCAGCGTCACAAGGAGTTTTGTTTTCATACTGGTATAATAACGGTGCATCAACAATCTCCGACCCTCGATCCTCCGAAGACTACTCGAAGACGTGGACCGCCGGCATGCCGGGCAGCGCCTTCAGCGACTTCACGAGCTTCATCCCCTTGGCCTCTAGCGCGGGGCAGTGCGGAGCCTGTCCGTCTGGCGCGAGTTCTATCGCGTAGACGCTCCGGCCATCGCGCGACTTCATGTAGCGGACATCGTCTTTCGTCGGCTTCGGGATGCGCCCCTCGTTGAATCCCTGCGCGCTGAGCGGAGGCGCGGCCTTTATCTGCGGGCCCTCTCCGCAGATTTCGTATGGGTCGGCATCGAAAACCGCCTCGCGGTTGATCGCCATCCACGCCGCGATGTCTTCGCACACGGCGCGCTCCTTCTCGTCGATCGTTCCGTCGCTTCTTATCGGAATCGACAGGCAGAGATTTCCGTTCTTCGAAACGACGTCCACGAGAAGCCCCAGCACCTGCGCGGCGGACTTGTAGCCTCCGCGCTCGTAAACGCCACGCTCGTAATGCCAGCTGCCGATGCACGTGTCGGTCTGCCACTTAGGATACATCGGAGTCGGAGGCGTGCCGCGCTCAACATCCCATGTGAGCGCACGGCGCTGCATCTCGTTCAGGACCTTCCCCGCCGCCACGGCGTCTGGGTTCATGCTGTAGAAGTCCGCAACGATCCTGAGTCCCGCGTCGGAGATCGGCCAGAACGGGACTACGGTGTCGTCGAAGTAAATGAGATCGGGCTTGTACTTCGCAATCGCGTCCATAGTGCGCAGACGGAAGTTCTCCATGAACGCCTCGCTCGGACGGCTCGCGCCGTTGTCCCAGTTCCAACGCCTGTGGAGGAGCCCAAGGTTTTTGTAGTCCGGCGACGGCTCGTGTTTCTGCCAGTAGAGCTGCTGAGGATCATACCCTTCCCACCACTTGCCCTTGCCGTCGGCCTTCGTCATGAGCCCGTCGTAGTCGCGCGACACCTCCAGCCACGTCCACGCATGCGCGGCATGGAAGCTCTCGCCGAAGCGGAGTCCGTTCTTCCGCGCCGCAGCGCTCCACTCGCCGAGAACGTCGCGTCTCGGCCCCATGTTGACGGAGTTCCACGGCTGGTACTTCGAGTCCCAGTTGTCGAAGTTGTCGTGGTGGTTCGCCATGGCGAGGATGAACGTCGCGCCCATCTTCCTGTAAAGCGCGCAAAGCTCGTCGGGGTTCCAGTTCTCGCCTTTCCAGGCATTCGCAAGGTCCTTCGCGCCGAACTCCTTTGGATCTCCGTAGCGCTCGCGGTGGTGGCGGCCCTGCCTGGGCTTCGGGTCGTAGAGCGACCGCGCATACCAGTCGCCATCCTCAGCCGCGCACTGCATGCCCCAGTGGCAGAAGATTCCGAAGCGCGCGTTCTCGTACCACGTCGGCGTCTTGTGACGGGAGAGCGATTCCCAGTCCGGAGCGTACGACTGTCCGCCCTTGACGGGCTTCAGGTGCGCGACATAGCCGCCGCCCGCGCGCATCGCCACATGCAGAACATCCCCTTTCCTCACAGTCCTGAAGTCCGTCGTATAGGCGTCGAGACGATCCGGCGCGTCCATAAAGACGGAAGCCTCCATTGGTCCGTCGATGAAGTCAAGCACGACGTCGAACTCCCGCGGCGCCGCGCCGTTCTCTACGGCGACAAACCACTCGCTGCCCTTGCGACGGGCGAGCGCAATGCACTCTCCGATTTCGGAGCCTGGGAGCACCCGCGTCTCGTCATAGACGGCCGCAAGCGAACGGATCGTCCCGAGCGCCGGATTGTTAAGGTAGTTCAACGGGAAGTCGCCGAAGCAGAGGAACGGACACGCATACACGACGCCCTGCGCCAGCTGGCGCGCCCATGTGAAGTGGATGAGCTGGCTCTTCTCGAACACCATCGGCGTGTAGTCTCCGTGTCCCTGAACTAAGCGGCAAAACGGAAGTATCGTATCGTGCTCGAACGGCAGCACACGCTTGTAGCGGGTGATGTGGTACTCGTGTCCGCGAATCGCCTCGCGCGCCAGCTCGTGCGGCCAGAAGCGCTCGCGTCCCGTGGGCTTCACGGCGCCGTGGAAATCGACGACGAGCCCGGCGTCGAAAGTGTCCGCGAGCGTCTCCTCGTACCACTTCATAATCTTGCAGCTCGGCGGCGGCATGAAGTCGATCTTGATGCCGACAGCGCCCGAGGCGACGGTCTTGGCGAGGTAGGCCCTGCTAGCCTGCGGATTCATCATTTCTTTGGAGTTGACCCAGATGAACGTCTTCACTCCGATCGAGTTGCCGTAGTCGATGCACTCCTTCAGCTTCGCCCAGCGCGTCGTGTCGTCGCCCCATCCGCGCCAGCCTTCATCGATGAGGTAGTATTCGTATCCGAGCGCCTTGGTGCGGTTGTACCAGTCTTTCTGCTCATGGAATTTCGGAGCGCCCGAGGGGAGCCAATGCCAGATACAGCGCCCGGGCTTCGCGAAACGCTCCTGGACGGCTTTCGCGCGATCGGCGGGCGCCTCGGGGCAGAGCCGCCGTACGATGTCGCTCGCGTACAGCGTCTGGATGTCCTTCGCCACAAGCATCACGCGCCACGGCGTCGTGTTTTCCCCTGTCTGGTCGAATCCGTCGCGGTCTGCGTGAAAGTAGGCGACAAATCTTCCGCCGCCTTCGTACTTCACGGCGAGGTCCGTGTAGTCGACGACGTTGGCCTCCGTCATCATGCGGTATGTCCCGTCCGGAAGCTTCGCCGTAACCGGAAGCGACAGGACGCGGCCCTGCTTGATGTCGCCCACCTTGCACGACTCGTACGGAGCCTCATAGTCGGCGAAGCCGCCCCTGTCCGTGCCCTGGAACCACACAACGGCATCCTCCGGAAGTTCCCACGCCGTCAGCTCGCGGCCAATACGCCGCGCCCCTTCGGGCAGTGCGTACCTCACGGCACATCCGTCGTCGAAGCGGCGCCATTCGCACTTGGCCTCGACCTTTCCGTTCACTTCGACGCCGTTGGCGGATAGTTCTACTATCTTCTGCTCGAAAATCGCGGCGAATCCGCCGCGGGCTGCGGCCTCAACCTTCATCAACGGCGCGACCGGCACGGATTCGACCGTCACCTTGCCGAGGCCCGCCTCGATTGCCGGGTCGGCATCGCGGAAGAGACGGCATTTCCATTCCCCAACGCCGAGGAAGGACGTATCCATGGTGAACGCGCGACGCTCAAGTCCGTTGATCCCGGCGACGTACCACGTGCGCCCCTTTCTCCGCGCGACGACGGCGAACTTCCCGATCTCGCCCTGAAGGAAGCGTGTCTCGTCGAACGACGCGGGAAGTTCGCGCCAGAAGTCGAGCGCCGGATCCTTCTCGGGTATCTGGTCCGGACGGCTGTACCAGAAGAGGAACTGCCATCCGCTCGTGTAGACGCACGGAAGCGCGAGCTGGTGGGCAAGCGTGTTCTTGACGCGAGAGTTGTTCCAGCACGGCGTGTAGTCGCCGGGTCCGTCGAGGAAGCGAGTGAACGGCAGTGCGCAGTCGTGCGCGGCATTCGGCATCTCCTCGTTGCCGTGGATGCCCTCGGCCGTGAGGATATTGGGCCACGCGTGCTGGAGCCCCGCGAGGCGGAACTCATCGTGTATGTCGACCATGAGCTTCCGGTCGGCGCACATCTTTATCCACTCTACCACCTGGCTGCGCCACTTCTGTCCACCGACGTTGACGAAACCGAACTTCACGCCTGCGACGCCCCACTTCTTCAACGCGTCGAAGATTGCGGCCGCGTTCTTCTTGAGGGGCTCGCGGTTCACGTAGAGGATCACGCCAAGGCCCTTCTCCCTGGCGGCGGCGATCACCTTGAATATGTCGAGCTCCTCGCCCTTTGCAAGCTTCTCGGGCGCAAGGCCTGGCTTGAGCGGGTCCATCGTGCGCTCGTCCCCGTACCAGCCGCTGTCGAGCTCAATGTATGAAAAGCCGTTGCGCGATGCAAACTCGGCGCATTCGAGTCCGCACACCGTCGTGAGCTTGGCGACGCGCAGCACCTTGCCGGGCCTGATCCAGCTCGTGTCCGCGATGCGCGAAGGCGGATTGAGCGCACGAAGCACCGCGTCCTGTCCCTGCGCGAGAGCGGAGCAGTCGGCAGCCGCGCGGACGTATCTCCACGGCGTCGTATGGGGAAGCATCACGGTCGAAGGCCCTTCCAGGACCGCCCGGACGACACCTCTTTTCGATCCCGACAAAAAGCGAATGCGCGAATAGTCCTCGACGCCTGCATCACCGATGACGGCGGTGAAGTTCTTTCCTTCGACCACAAGCGGCGACTCTGCCGATCCCTTGATGAGATGCTCGTAGTTGCGCCCCTTGCCCGCGCCGTCGCCCCGGTACTGGTCCGGCATGGGCGCGATCTCGGCGATCGTCGAAATGGTCTTCGGCACGTATTCGCCCTGCGCGTGGCTCACCGGCCAGCAGCGCAGGTCGTCGCCGAAGTCGATTGTCCAGGTCTCCTCGGCCACGGTGCGCTCGCCCTGGCCTTCGTATCTGATGCGCCATGCGACGCCACCGGCTATGTTCGTCGTCTCGAGCGATGCGCCCGCGCCGAGCTGCGGAAATGACACTTCGCACACCCTGGCACCGTCGGGCGCGACGACATTGACAACGTCGCGTTCCACGGCAAATGCGGCGGACGCGACAACGGAAAAGACTGACAACAGCGTAATTTTCATGCCGGATAGCATAGCAAAACGCACACTGTCCGGACATCCCACTTTCGGGTATCGATGCCGCTTCGTTAGTAGACCTTCACCTCCCAAAGGCCGGGATCGCCGTCGAGAATGCTAATGCGAAGATAGCGCACTTTCCGTCCGACCTTCGCGACATGCGGCGAACGGCAGGGCTTGCCGCGCTCTTCCGCGACCGGCATCCACTCCTTTCCGTCGAGGCTGCCCTCGAGTTTCCAGTTGTGTCCGAACGCTGGCTGCGTGAAGAACATCTTGACTTCGCCGACAAACGTCTCCGCGCCGAAGTCCGCCTGAATCCACGGGGACTTGTCGCGCCCGTCGGCCGCCCAGCGCGTGCCGTTGTTTCCGTCGCACGCAAGCTGCGCGTCGTATGCGAAGGTGCGCGTGTAGTCGCGGTGCGTGCGGCCGCGCGTCATGCGCGGGCCGCGAACGGACGACGCGGTCCAGAATGCCTTGCGCGCGAGATTCGTGCGCGTCTCTTGGTTCGGCCCGAGACAGCCGACGCCCTTGAGGTCCGGCACAACGCGCGTGGCTAAAGGGTCAGACTTGATTACCACAGTAAATTACCACAGTAGGCATTTGATCTCATAGCGGCGCCACCCTCCTGATCCGCTCGGACCCTGCCTTTGTGAGCGCGTATTTCTGACGCGGCGAATTCGCGTGGCTAAAGGGTCAGACTTGATTACCACAGTAAATTACCACAGTAGG
This sequence comes from uncultured Verrucomicrobiota bacterium, assembly GCA_945834475.1. Lineage (GTDB taxonomy): Bacteria > Verrucomicrobiota > Kiritimatiellia > RFP12 > UBA1067 > UBA1067. The sequence continues at coordinate 10,098 of CAMAHK010000023.1, read as the reverse complement.
CATTTGATCTCATAGCGGCGCCACCCTCCTGATCCGCTCGGACCCTGCCTTTGTGAGCGCGTATTTCTGACGCGGCGAATTCGGATGATCCGGATCCGTGCGGGCGACCAGCCCCGCCTCCGTCAGCGGACGGAGATACGCCTTCGTGAAATACTCACGGCTCGCGATGCCCAATGTCGTGCGCAGGTAGGCCGGCGACCTGGGTTCCCACTGGAGAAGCTGCAGAAGCCGAAGGGCGAGGACATTATCGCCCCTCTCAACGACTTGAGGGACATAGCCGGGAGTCTCCAGGCCGGCCGCATAACACTTGCCGCGCCGGTCGGGACGCCTGTTCGCACGGGCGAGCTCGAGGTCCTCCGAATCCTTCCACTCGCGCTCTTTCAGCATCTGGCGGATCGAGACATCATGAAGGTCCTTCAGCTCCCGCCAGGAGCGGCCCTTCCCGCCGTAGATGAAGTCATACCCCGCGCGCGCCTCCTCATCGCCACCGCAGGCAGCCGCGAAGCTACACCATTCGTACTTGTCCGGCCAACCGACAATCCCGGCGTTGACGGGATTCGCATCGATATAGCCGCTCTCGGCCATCATCATCCCGAGCTCGCCGGGATCCTTCACGCGCACGCGGTAGCGCGACTCCCACATCGTGCCGTGATGGTCGCGGCGGGCGTTGAAGGACATCGTGTAATGCTGCTTCAGCGTCTTCATGAACTCGCTCGCATTCCACATCCGCTTGAGAAACGACTTACGATAGCGACGGAATGAGGACGAGTCGGGATGCTTCGCAAGCTCATTCCACTTCTTCATCACCTGATTGAAGCTGGCATCGGAATAAAGCGCGGCAATCCGGCGGACGATCTCAGCGTCATCAAGCCTCTCCGGGTGGCCGATGTAGACGAAGACGTGGAAGTGATTCGACATCACGCCGTAGGCCAGGAGCTTCACGCCTGAAAACCGTGAGACGCGCCGGACGAGGTCAACAAGCCGCGTACGCTCCCCATCGTCGAGAAAGAACGCACGATGGGCGACACGACTGATCAGGTGATAACACCGGTTGGGAAGGTTGACGCGAGATTTTCTCATGCCGGAAATTATACCACAAACAAGATCTACTGTGGCAATTTACTGTGGCAATAAAGTTGCTGACCCTTCAGCCACACATTCGCCTTCCTTCCATTCGTGATGGTTCCAGAAGACGTATGTCGAGACGATGGAAACGCCTCCCGCCTTCATCGTCGCAAGAGACTTCGCCCATTCGTCGCTCGGCACGCGGGAATAGTGCATCTCGCCCATGACTGGGATGAGCGCCCGACCGTTCAGTCGGAGGCACTTCGACGTGACATCCAGGCGGTCGCCGTTCGGCGCGACGTTCGCGCCCTACCACGCGGCGGAGAGAAAGTTCGGGGACGCATCCCCTGTCTCATCTCATACTCGACTGAGGGCGTCCTAGAAGTTGCCCGATAAAGAATACAAGACGGCAAGAGAATACGCCCCCGAAACGGGGCGCAACCCTGCCAACTCGTCGTTCTTTATCGAAAAAGTTTTTCCAGGACTTTTCAGTCGAACGTCGCGTTTGCAGTTATGCAAAATCGGTTTTGACGGGCTTATTGCCCGCCTATATCGTCTTTACTTCGGCAGACCTCCCATGTGTTGTTGACGATTGAAGTTCATGTCACTCACACGGCATGGTTGGCGATGTACTCGTCAAAGTCTTCGACAAGATACCTGTCGCCGTTGACGTGCAGCGATTCGAAATACCGCATTATGTAGTCAAACAAGCCATACTTGGAGAAAAGCTCAGCGACAGCAGCGCCGCTGAGATTCTTGGCTCGCCGGTAGCACTCGATGCAGTGTATCAGGAATTTTCCTTCTCTGCTCATCAGTACGCCTCCTCCGGATATTCTATCGACCGACCGGAAACTTCGTCTTCGTACATGGAATACAAAGTCTCCGCGCTGTAGTGCCAAAGCTTGCTCGACTCGTCGGAAAGCCTTCCATAGACCTTTGACCTATAAAACAACTCCGTTGCGGCTGCCTCGGGTAACCCTTTACGGCTGGATATGAGACCCACAACCGGGGGCACAATCACAGACAGCATGGCGCTGAACTTACCCCCGTCCATCTGCTACCTCCGATCTCACGAATCTTAGAAACGCCAGCGCCCTGTCGGTCTTGAATACAAGCTGATTGAACAATTCCTTGATCTTAAGCCGCTCCATGGTATATTCACGCGAAATGGCACCGTTGACATAAAGCTGCAGCGTCTCGTAAACATCGTCATTTGCTACCGGACCGAAAACCAAGTCATATTCAGGGCCCGAATAGACGCCCATCCGGTTGTCCGACACAAAATCAAGCCATGCATCGACAACACCAGGAAATCTCAATCCATCGCACATGTCAAAAGCCAAGGCCTCATTCACCTCGTAGACATTTACCGTCGCGATTCCTTTGCCCCTGTTCATCGTGACCCGGCGAGCAAAATCGGAGGCCTGCGAATGGTTGGTAGTCGTGTAGAACCCATTGCCGAAGTCGAGTGTCCGATTCGGCTTTATGATTCGAGGTTCCCTGACCTCAACGTTGCTGCCGTGGTATACTGTCATCGCAAATTCTTCATCTGCTGAATAGTATAGCAAACTTCCCTGTCGCTGTGCTAAAAGGGTGTGATTTTTCCGTGTAACATCCACTCCCCTTTAAGGATTTCAAAATTCTGAAAAATCACACCCAGGGGTTAGGGGTCAGGCAATGGGCAATAGGGGCGGAATTTTTCATTTCTCTATCTTCCGTTCCAGCGCCGCGATAAGGCCTTGAAGGATACGAATCTCTTCCTGCAACATCACCTGAACCCGCAAACCCCGCGCTTCCGTACACAATCCAAGATCTTGCGCAAGGACCAACTGCGTCTCCAGCTCGTAAGCGCTCCCGTGCGCAATACGCAGGAAATGCAGGTAGTCCTGCGTTGTCGCGCGTCCGTAGCCTTCCGCGATATTCGACGGTATCGACACCGCCGCGCGATTCATCTGACTGACGAGGCCAAACCTCTCGCCGACAGGAAACGCCGCCGTCAGCAGCTACGCACACTTCGCGAGGGATCAGGCGTCAGGCAATGGGCAATAGGGTAGGAATCTTCTCTTCTATTCTGCCAGCGGTGTCCTACGACACGCACTCCGCATGAAAAGAAGCGACATCCTTCACTATTGCCCATTGCCTAACCCCCGACCCCTGTGCGGCGCAAGCCGCACACGACCTTGCACGCCGACTCGATATGCCCAGAGCCTATCAGATACCCGTGCCGTCTGAGCCAACCGTAGTTCATGTGCCTACGCCGCGCATCAAGATACTTCCAGGCCTTCATCGCCTCTTCATCCCACTGTTTGAATCCGTCATCGGTAAACCACGCCTTGTACTTGTTCTTCAGGTACTTCTCGGCTCTCTCGAAATCATGCTCATACATACGGTCCTTGACCTAGCGAAAGATTTTCTTCGCCTCCTTCGCATCCGCCGCGAGGAATTCGCAGACCTTGTTGACATAGCCGAAAGCATGGCTGCAGTCCAGTGTAAAGACCGCCTTCGCAAAAGAATCATTTCTGATGTTCTCTATCCAAGGTGCGCCATCGCCGATGAACTGTACGCGCGGCATCGCGCCATATCCCGCAGCCAGTGCCGTCTCGCGTAGCCGCGTACGCATCCCGTCCGCGTTCGTGGCAATCACATACTTCCGCGATGAAGGCGGAATCACCGGGCGGTTGTCCTCGCGCCTCACGCTGTTGTAAACCGCCACCATCCCGACATCGACGTTGCGCCCAGTCGCGGGATTGCCGTCGCGTCCCTCTACGCCCTCAAGGTCTTTCTTCGCGCAAGGCGCACATGTACCATCCGTCGAAACGACCATTGTCGCCTTCGTGCGTCTGCGCTTCCCAGCACAAGCCGCCGCCGGAGTCAGGTCGATCGTCGCCGAAGTCGGGCTCTCATATTCCGCCTTGCCCCGCCGCAGAGTCACTTCGCGGATCTTCGAAGCGGAGATATCGATTCCCCGGGACCGCGCAACCGCCTCGGCTCGCTTGAACGAGCTCCTGTCGCATCCTTCGCCCGCAACCTCGATCTCGCAAGCCTTCGTACAGCGTCCGACCCGCCCGACAAAACCGGGTCGCTCCTTGTTCTTGATTACGTACCGCCTGACGACTCGGACCTTGCCGAACCGCGTCAGAATGGTCTCCGTGCGCATTCCGCGCGAGCCTTCTATCGGATGAAACAACGCGCATTCATGGAAGAACTGCTCGAAGAAGTCGATCAGTGTCCTGCGCATCTCGACCTCAAGTCGCTCCTCCGTTTTTTCCGATACGACGCCCGTCTCCGCGTCGCTTTCCTCCGCAAGAATCTCCTGAAGATTCGCGAACTTGGGTGTCGGCATCACAAGTAGTTTTTTTTAATGCGCCATACACCGCGAGTCTGGAACTGAGCAGAATGTACCGCTTGTTCAGGTCCCTCCACTTGCGCCCGTTATCAATCATCTTTCGAACAAGTTTCTCTTTATCCTTCGGAATCCGCACCGTCAAGTTCTTTCCTGTCCCAGCGAACTTCAGCACCGCAGTATCGCCGCAAACACGCTCTTCGCCATCCTTCGTCCGATACTTCTTCCGACTTGAGCTGATCGTTCCGATAACGACTGGCCCCATCTCCTCCATACCGGAACGCACCGTAATCAGCTCCTGTTGCCAAGCCTCGATTTTCTTCTCACCATCCATGTCCCACCCCGTTTGTCTTATTCGTGTTATATTCGTATTACGAATGAACTACGAATAATTATAGCAAAATTGTCCCTCCAGACGCAACCCCCAAAATAAAAGGAACAATTCCGCCCCTATTGCCTATTGCCTAACCCCTAACCCCTGGGTGCGATTTTCTCGCACTCGGATGTCAATGATCCGTCAAAGGGATGTCACCTGAGAAAATCGCACCCACTCCACTTCCTCGTTCTTCACGGGCTTGAAGATGCTTAGTGTCTGTTCCTTGACTTTCGCGCAAACCTTCTTGACCGATTTCATCGACGGGCCGTAAGTCAGGTAGTTGCCCCCTGTGCCATAGCGCCTGTCCTTGACATATCGGAACTCGTAGCCCAGGAAGCCTAGCGCGGACTTGTCCGCCCTCATGTCCAAGACCTTCGTCTTGCCCCTGTTGACCACGAGGCGGAACGTTTCAACACTTTCGAATCGCACCCCTGACAATTGCGGATTCTACCGTTCATTGTAATTTTTGATATAATGTCATAATTATGATGAATCAGATTGCAAATCCCGTGAAGAGGGATGCCCTTGCTGTTGCGTTCATTGCGAGCGTTGTTTCGTTTACAGTTTTTGCCGATGCGCCGTCGATCACGCGCATTTTTCGTGCGCCGAAGCTGACGCGCGGCAATACGAACATCATAAAAAGCCAGCCGATTGACGATGCGGCGTGGGTCTGGATGCCGGGCGACAGCGGCATCGCGCGGATTGGAGAGGGCTCGATGGGGGCGCATCCGTATGGCGGCAATGCGATGGATCCCGTGTTCCTCAAGTTCCGCAACGAATTCGAGGTGAAGGAGGGGGACGGGAAGCTCATGATCGACGTCTCGGCGGATGAACGCTTCTACCTAATCTGCGACGGTGCGTTCGTCGCGCGCGGGCCGAACCGCTCGACTGTGGAGAACTGGCAGTACAACACCTACGAGATTGACCTGAAGCCTGGCAAGCACGTTCTCGAGGCGACGGTGTGGAAGATCGGTGACAAGGGTCCCTTGGCGCAGCTGTCCTGGCGCGGTGGCTTCATTCTTAAGGCGAACGCGGCGTATGACAAGCGCCTGACGACGGGTGTCGCGAAGTGGCGTGTCGGCAAGCTGACGGGTTTCACTGCGGCTGGGGCAGATAATGGCGTCTGGGGAACAGGATCGCAGTGGCAGATTGTCGGCTCGGGCATCATTACTTCCGAGCCATCCACGTGGTCTGATGCCGAGGTTGTGCGTGGTCCCGCGGGACAGAAGGGTCCGAGCATCTATGGCGGGCGCACCAACGGCTGGATGCTCTTTCCCTCGCAGATCGCCGACCAGACGGCAACGGCAACTCGTCCAGGCAAGATCGTTGCTGTGACGAAGGACGCGCCGTGGCGCGGCAAGCATGTCTACACGGAGGCCGAGGCGAGGGAGACGCTTGACCTTGCGAAGCCGGTGACGATTCCTGCGAAGACGAAGCTGCAGCTCGCGTGGGATCTCGGATGCTACATCTGCGCATATCCGGTTCTGAAGATGAAGGGCGCGAAGGGTGCGCGGGTATCTTGGACCTGGACGGAGTCCGCGCAGCGGGGAACTGATAACCTGAAGGGCGGGGAACCTGGTGCACGCGATGCGATCGTCGGGCGTTATCTGAACGGCTACGGTGATATCTTCGTGTGCGACGGCGTGCGCGAGGGCGAGTTCACGACACCGTGGTTTCGCTGCGGCAAGTGGTGTCGGCTCGATATTGAGACGGGTGATGCGCCGCTGGAGATTTTCGACATCCATCTCATCGAGAGTCGTTATCCGCTTGAGATGGAGGGCGCGTTTGCTTCAAAGGACGACGCCTCGCTTGAGGGTGTCCGCCGTATCTCGGCGCGGGCGATGCAGATGTGCTGCCATGAGATGCTCTTTGACTGCCCCTACTATGAGCAGCAGATGTATCCGGGTGACACACGCGTGCAGCTGAACGTCATTTCCGCGATGACGCGCGACGACCGCATGATTAAGCGCGCAATTGAGCTCTATAATCTCGGGACGCGCGATGACGGGCAGTGTCCCTTCAACTGGCCGACGCGCGGCACGCAGGAGGGTGCGACCTACACGCTATGCTATCTGCTCATGTACGGCGACTACGCGATGAATCATGCGGACCGCGCTTGGCTCCGCGCGCGCTTGCCGGGGCTCCGGAAGTCGATGGCGGGCATGGAAATGTACGAGAACGCGGACGGTCTTCTCGAGAACCTGCCAGGCTGGCAGTTCATGGACTGGGTCGTCGGCTGGCGCGGCGACGGTACGGCGCCAGGCGGGCGCTTCGGCGAGGGTGTGAACGCGGAGGCGAACCTCTTCTGGGTCTTGGCAATGAAATCGGCCGCCTGCGTTGAGCGCGCGCTCGGTCACGAACTGCAGGCGCAGTATTGGGACGAGAAGCGCGTCAAGTTGGCGGCGAAGATTGTCGAGACCTTTTGGTGTCCCGCGCGCGGCATTCTCTCAGATACGCCGGCGATGACCGACTTCTCCGAGCACGCACAGTGCTTGGCGCTGCTCGGGGACGTGCTGTCGGCGGACAAGGAGAAGACGTGCTTCGATCACTTGATTTCCGATTCTGATCTCAAACGCACGACGGTGTACTTTAGTTACTATCTTTTCGAGTGTTACTTCAAGTATGGCCGCGGCGACCTCTTCCAGAAGCGTCTCGACCTTTGGCGCACGTACGTGAAGAAAGGTCTGACGACCACGCAGGAGGCGCCCGACTCGGGCAAGAACGGGCAGAACGAGTCCCGCAGCGACTGCCATGCCTGGGGTGCGCATCCAATCTGGTTCATGCAGACGGGCCTTGCGGGCATCCGCTCCGCGGCGCCGTTCTTCGAGAAGGTGCTTGTCGCGCCGTGTCCGGGCACCCTCACGGAGCTGACGGCTAAGCATCCGCATCCGCAGGGCTTCGTCGAAGTGGAGCTGAAATTTAAGGGCGGCAAGGCGTCCGGCACGGTGAAGACTCCGGTCGCGGGCGTCTTCCGCTACGACGACCAGACGATTCCGCTCGCGATTGGCGCAAACGAAATCCGGTAATCTTCACTGCGGATTTCGAGGCTTGACCCTTGAAAGCCTTTTGATATGGCGATACATATTCGCGCCATCACTTTGAGGTTGGGAATGTCGGCGGCGGCAACATATCGCCGGTATCGACATCCAATGCTCCGGCATCCGATGCATTGAGGGGTGATATGACCTTGCGCCCGGTCTTTTGCTCTATTTCGATTCGGGCATTTCTTGCCACACTCCCTCCACTGGCAGCAACCTTGTGATGATCAATCATGTTGTCCGGTCGTGTTGCGGCAGATATCTCGCGCGTGGATTCCTTCCTATCCGTCTGTAATCCGCCAGCGCCTGCTGGATGGAAAGTTCCGGATCCTGCATCTGGTCGATCCGTTCCGCCGCGACTTTCGCCATCCACATTTTGAACGGCTCGGCCTTGGGCGAGGGAATCGACTGTATGACACGAAACATCTGCTCGGCGGTCGCCACATCCGTCATGCGCATCTTGCCGTCTGCGGCCCGTAATTTCAACCCGTGACAGTTTGTCACGGTTTCATTTCCCTCGGCTTTGAGGCGTTGTTTCAACTTCCGCCAGTATGCAAGCGGATCCTTGCTTTCGGTCAACACCGCCACCACATCGACAATGGAGAAGTACCAAATCTCCGCCTCGTCATCCCAAACGGAGCGAATCTTTCGATCCCCGAAGATTTTTATGATTTCTTGCCTAGACATCTCAACAACTCCTAATTATTCAACTTAGCTATTTGTTGTTTCTTTCTCGCATTTCAAGGTGCGGAGCGACTTCTGTTATTTCAGCGACAAGCGAAATCATCTTGTCGCTCAATGTATACCTAGGGCAATTTGCCCTTGTCCGATCTGTTTCACATCTTCTCACCTTCACTCCTTACCGCTCATGGTGAAATCACACCACACTGCCGCGATCTTCAAACGCCATCTGCCGTCAGACCGCCTGGTCGCTTGATCGCCTCTATCGTACTTGTCCTCCGTAGCGCGCAGCGCGAAGGAGGATCGTCTCTTTGCGGCATCGCCATAGTCTCTACTCCATCATTTCTACTCCACCGATGGGGGCCTCTATCATCCCTTAAGGGTTAGCGCCCGAAAACTCGGAACGGAAGCGATACTTGCCCTTGCCACGCCCTTTCACGGTATCAAGGAGACGATGGCGGAGCATCGTCCTTATTAACATTCCCGCAGGCCCATCTGCCAACCCACAAACTTTCATGACCAGCGCACGACCGAAAACCTCCACATCGCTAAACTCATTATAAAGTTTCATTATGTTGGCATAGGTCGGGCGAGTCAACTTAAGCCCCAACAAGACCTCTTCAATCGGCTGTTTTTTAGACTCAATCGGCTGTTTTTGCGCTCTAATCGGCTGTTTTTCTGCCTCAATGTGCAATTTTTCGTCCCCAATAGGCTGTTTTTCAAACGGGAAACGAATGGAATCCAACTTTTTCAGCGAAACGGATATGACAAAGTTATTGCCCTCGATGAAGACAGGATCAGCCCCGCCATAGTCCTTACTGTATTTGTAAAGATTACGGACTCCCGAGCCGAGGCGGTCCGCACGGCCGATTTCCCGGAAGAACCCTGCGATGATGGGATTCTTCGCACGCGGGCGAACATTCTCCGGCGTCACCCGCCCGTCCTGCATGGGATTGCATGGATTCGACGTGTACATCCGATCGCGCTCAATGACAAACTCTGACTTGTCCAAGCTCGTGAACTCGCGATGAATCAGCAGGTTTGCCACCATCTCGCGGATGATTATCTCACGTAGATTCAACCGCTTATCCTCTTCAAGGAAGAAAGGAGCGGGAAGGTGCTTGCGCGAAAACTCCAAAAGCTCGTCGTAGCTTTCGAGCAGATTTGTCCGAACGATGCGCCGATCATCGTAGCGATCGACATTCACGACGCGTAACAGCGCATCCGTCTCGTACTGCGGACAGATGCGCATCAGTGTCTCGTCCTTCCCCAAGAGCAGCACCGCCGCCAAGTTAAAGCCCGTCTCCGTTGTTACCTTGTCTTCGTCAATCAGTCCCGACGCACGGAAAAGCGCCTCGTCATCCATATCCATCCACGGATGTCGCTTGCCATCCGTCAAATGGTTCTGCGCTTCCCGACGTACAAGCGGCAGCAGATCCAAACGAAAGTCGTCAAGATTCAGTTGTGGGAACACCTCGCGCTCGGTGTAGATACCCCTTTTGCGCATATAGAGATCAGCGATCTGGGCCGTAGCCCGAATTTGAGGCTTCGTGCATAGCCGTGGGTGACTTCTACCCTCAATTCGGCGAGAAGCG
>CAMAHK010000022.1 GCA_945834475.1 uncultured Verrucomicrobiota bacterium | reverse complement strand
ACTCGAAGACCGCGCCGAAGATCGTGGGATTGATCTCGGCCCAGTTGACGTCCGCGCACATCGCCTCCAGAATAAGCTCGCGCGTCTCTTCGGTGAAGCGCGGAATCCGGATGTCGGGATCGTCAAAGAGTCCGCTGCCGACGTACGGGAACTCCAACAGATCGGGAATGTCATCGGGATCGCGGACGGGGTAGTCCGTGTTGAGAATGCGGAAGAGCTGCCTGAGCCGGTCGCGGAACGCCTCCGCATTGTACCGGCGCATGTAGTTGACGAACTGGTCCTGCTTCGGGAAGACGCCCGAATCCTCGGCATACGCGCAAAAGACAAGGCGCACACAGAGCATGTTCAGGCTCTCCAGGACGCGTTCGTCGACGTCACCCGAGTAGCTTTCCATCAGCGCCTTGTAGAGCTTCCCGACGAGAGCGCCGGCCTTCTCGTCGACCACGGAGATGTCGCGGACGACCTCGACCTTCTGGTTGACCTCCGTGAGAAAGCGCAGGACGGCGAGCTTCTTCGGCAGGTCCTTGAGTTCCACCTTCACCGGATTCATTTCCGGCGCATGCTTGTCGTAGATCCAGAACTCCTGGAAGTTCGAGAGGACGACATACCTGACGGGCATCGTGTCCGGCATCGCGCCGACATACATCATCGCCTGCTTCATCGCGGCCTTGTCCTCAAGCCCGTGCGTGAAGCCCTTCTGCTCGATCAGCACCTTCGTGCGACCGATGTACGCGTCGACGAACCCCGTCGCCACGGGCAGCTCGTACTGCACCCAGTCATCCGGGTCGGCGACCTCGAAGACATCGTGCAGAAGCGCGCGCCAGAACTTCTGGCACTCGCCCTTCTCATAGCCTTTCCCGGCCCACTTCGCGGCAAACTCCTTCGCCGCCTCCTTCTGCTCTTTCGATGTCATCGCGACCCGCCCATGCGCCAAGGGAATGCCGCGGACGAATCCATGCAATGAAAGAGGGCGCACTGTTCCTCATGCACTCTGCAGAAGCCCTACCACAGGCCCGAACTGAAAGCACGAAGGGACAATGCGCCCATAACGGACGCATCATCACTTACATGCCGTTCAGTTCTGAAATGGTGGTAGTATTTCTGCAGAACGACTTGTTAGCGTTGATGCTAAATCTTATGCGGTGGTGGGTGGACGGAGGGATGCGGTGGGATTGTTTCTTTCCGACGCGACAGGAGTGTCGCGTCCCCTTTGGCATTCGCCCATCAGTTCAACACCTATGGCCCTACTCGCGCGGCGACAGGCGTCGTGGCGGTTTCAGACGGGAGAAAGTATATCAAATTCACGGCCGCATATCCACGGCCAGTTACTTTGAAGCTGGCGGGCGGGTGAACTTCACCTTGAAGTGGGAACCGTGGGCGGCTTGGCGACGGCGGTTTCGGGGTTCGTTGAGGTAAAGGATGATCTCGCCGGTGAGGCCGATGACCGACTCGCGCATGTACTTCATCGCAAAACGGCGCGGCGATTCGACGATGATGTAGTCAGGACCGTAGTCGGCGATTTCGCAGGCGAAGGTCGCCGTGCCGACGGGATAGTCGACGGAGAGCGCCACGCGGCTGTTCGGATTGAGCGTGAGATCCTTGCCTTCGAGAATGATCTGACGGCCAATGTAAACTTCGGAAGGCCCCGCCCCGTGCGAGTGCACGTACCTGTGTCGAGATTGCCACGCGTCACTTCTGACTGAAGTAGCGCTTGACGGTCTTGGTGCTCTGCTTCGGGCGGCGCATCTGGTCGAAAACACCGGCGACGGAGCCGCCGAAGAAGGCGGAAACCGCCTTCGGATTGAAGCGTTCGCGGGTTCGTCCGTCGTTCATCTGCCAGATCGAAAAGCCGACGCAGTCGGGATTCGCCCAAAGCGTTTCGAAGATGTCGGTCAGGTACTCGTCCTGGAAGTCTTCCGTCGCCGGCGAAGCGTTGGGATCATGGCAGCCGTAGATGCCGCCGACGCCCGACTCCGAGACCATGATCGGCTTCTCGGGATACCGCTTGCGGAAGTTGGCGATCTTCGAGGAAAACGCCTCGCTGACGTTCTTCTTCAGCATCTCGGGCGTCCCGGGCGCCATCGGAATCGTCCCCGGATAGTCGTTGAACGCGACGAGGTCGACGTTTTCGCAGCAGATATCCTTCGCGCAGACATTGCAGGCGAACGAGACGAGATGCCCCGTACGTTCGGCACGGATCGTCTCGATCAGCCGATCGACGAGAACCTTACACTCCGGCAGCCGACTGTTGCATTCGTTGAGAAAGCCACTGATGATCACCGATGGATGATTGAAGCTCGCGCGCACCATCTCGCGCGTCTGCCGCACCTGCATCTCGCAGAACTCGGGTTCCGTCAGCTCGTTCGGGGGAAACTTGTTGTTCACATAGTCCTGTCCGTTGCCCCAGCCGAGCGACTCTTCCCAGACGAGAACGCCCAACTCGTCGCAGAGGTCGAGGAAGCACTCGCACTGCTGGTAATGCGCCCCGCGAATGAAGTTGCCGCCGAGCGCCTTCAGCCGCTGGAGATCCTGCAACATCAGCGCCGTGGACGTCGCCGAACCGCTCGTCATCGACGACTCGTGACGGTTGAAGCCCTTGAGGAAGATCGGCTCGCCGTTCAGAAAGAGCTTTCGGTCGCGTGCCTCGATCTGACGAAGGCCGAACTTGAGGTGGAGAGAAGAGGTGGAGGTGGAGAGCGTCAGCGTGTGGAGGTGCGGCGAGGCGGGTGACCAGAGTTTGAAGTCCGGCACTTTCACGACAGTCTTCCCGTCCTTGAACGTCGCCGCCACCTCATTCCGCGAATCAAAAACAACCCTCCACTGTCCACCTCTTTTCTCCACCTCATCACCAGACACCTCCACCTCAATCTCGCCTGTGGAGAAATCAAGCGTCCGCACAAACACCTTCGGCGTCTTCTCGACCAGTTTCACGCCGTGGTAAAAGCCGCCGTAGAAGTAGAAGTCGTAGTACGGACGGGCCAGCTTGACGCGCGGCCAGTCCATCATGTTGTCGACCGCCGCGAAGATCGTGTGTTCGCCCGCCGCGAGCGGTCCGACCGAAAGCTCGAGCCGCGCGTACGGATACGGATGGACGCCCAAGTCCTTGCCGTCGACCTCGAACCGCGCACGGATGCCCATGCCGTCAACGACGAGCACTGCATCGGTGAGCGGCGCGTCAAGCGTGAACGTGCGGCGATAGAGTCCCGTGCCATGCTTCAGGTACCACTGCGGCATGACGTCCCAACAGCCCGGCACGACCATCTTGTCAGTCGCAGCGAAGTCAGCGCCACCCGCCGTCTCGAGAATCTTGTTCTCCTCGAAGCGAAAATTCCACGTGCCGTCCAACGACACGTCCGCCCTCACCGACGCCACGCCCAGCGCCAATGCCATCATCGCAATCATCTTCTTATTCATATATACCCTTAGAAGAGATCCTTGACCGCCTGGTCGATGCCGGCGAGGTCGACGACCTTCGTCTGGGCGATCGGGAGCTTCTCGAGATCGGCGAACGAGGGCGGCGGGGTCGTGAGGACGTCTTCGCCGAACGCACGCGCGCAGGTCTCCGGGAACTTGTACGGCGTCGCCGTCGCGGCGATCACACAGGGGATCGACTGAACGTCAGGCGTGTCAGCGCCGCGGGCGGGGACGCACCGCGGTACGGAGCGAGGGTAGCCGAGCTTGCGGGCGACGCAGGTCGCGACGGCCGTGTGCGGATCGAGGATGTAGCCGCAGGCGTCCTTCATCCGGCGCATCTCGGCCTCGGTCTCCTCCGGCGTCGCGACGCCGCCCTCGAAGTCGGAAAGGAGCTTCGCCTTCGCCTTCTCGTTGAGCTCGTAGCGACCCTTCGTCGACAGGTCGTTCATGAGCCGCGCGACCTCTTCGCCATCCCCGTCGTTGAGGATCCAGAGAAGACGCTCGACGTTCGAGCTCTTGCGAATGTCCATCGACGGCGAGTTCGTGACCGTGAAGGTCTCGCCCGGATCGTAGACGCCCGTCTTGACGAAACGCGCGAGGACGTCGTTCACGTTCGACGCGCAAACGAACTTGCCGATCGGCGCGCCGAGCATCTTCGCATAGTACGCCGCGAGGATGTTGCCGAAATTGCCCGAGGGAACCACGACGTCAAAACACTCCGTACCGCGGTGCGTCTCGCCCGCGGCGCTGGCCAGCCGACTCGCTGCGAGGATGTAGTAGGCGATCTGCGGAATGAGACGGCCCGTGTTGATCGAGTTCGCGCTCGAAAGCGTCACACCGTGCGCGGCGGCCTCGGCGTTGATCGCGGCATCGGCGAAGATGCGCTTCACCGCGGCCTGCGCGTCGTCGAAGTTGCCCTTGATGGCAACCGCGTGGACGTTCTTGTCGGCCGGCGTCGTCATCTGGAGACGCTGGATCTTCGAGGTGCCGACGTTCGGGAAGAAGACGAGCACTTCAGTCCCTTCGACGCCCGCAAAGCCCTGCATCGCCGCCGAGCCCGTGTCACCCGACGTCGCCGTCAGGATGAGGACACGCTTGCCGCCCGCCGCGTGCTTCATGAAAACGGGGAGCATCGAGAGCGCCACGTCCTTGAACGCACCCGTCTTGCCATGGAAGAGCTCAAGGATCTGGAGTCCGTCAGCCTCGACGAGCGGAATGGGATCGCCCTCGGGGAAACGCGAAAGAAGCCGATCGACCGCCGCCGTACGAACCTCGGCGGGGAGGTCGTCGAAGAGGATGGAGAGAACATACTCTTCCGCTTCGCGGAGGGTGGTGAGGGCGGGGAGCTGACCAACGCCGCGGGCGGGGACGCACCGCGGTACATACAGGCCGCCGTCAGGCGCGAGCCCCTGGAACACGCTCTCGGCGCTCGTCGCTTCAAACCCTTTTCTCGTCGAAACAAATTTCATTGATTTTCCCTTTCTTCACGCGACAGGAATGTCGCGTCTCCTCTATAGCCAACAACTAACAACCAATAACTAACAACCAATCAGTTGAACATGAACTCAACCACGTCGCCGTCCTTCATCTCGTACTCCTTGCCTTCGGGACGCAAGACGCCGTGGTCGCGGGCGCCGGACTGGCCGCCGTACTTGACGAAGTCCTCGTACGCGACGACCTGGGCGCGGATGAAGCCCTTCTCGAAGTCGGTGTGGATGACGCCCGCGCACTTCGGGGCCTTCCAGCCCTTGTGGAACGTCCACGCGCGCGATTCCTTCGGGCCGGCCGTGAGGAAGCTCGCGAGCCCGAGCGTATCGTACGCGAGCTTGATCGTGCGGTCGAGCGAGCTTTCCGTGACGCCATAGCTCTCGAGGAACTCCTTCGCCTCGGCGTCGGAGAGCCCCGCCAGATCGGCTTCCATCTGCGCACAGATGACGACGGTCTCACACCCGTTCTTCGTCGCGTAGTCGCGGAGCGCGGCAACGTGCGCATTACCCTCGCCCGTCACGTTGTCGTCGGCGACATTCGCGCAATAGATCACCTTCTTGTCGGTGAGGAAATGGAGGTCCTTGAGAACCGGCAGGATCGGATCGCCGTCTTTGCGCGGGAACGAGCGGACGGGATGGCCGTCTTCCAGATGCTTGAGGAGCGCCGCGCAAGCCTCGGCCTCGGGACGGAGCGGCGGCTTCGCCTGGGCTTCCTTCTTCACGCGGTCGTAGCGCTTCTGAAGCTGCTCCATGTCGGCGAGAATGAGCTCGGTCTCGATCACCTCGGCGTCGCCGACAGGATCGATCGGGGCGGACTTGTTGCCGCCTTCCTGCACGTGGATGATGTCGTCGTTCTCGAAGCAACGCACGACGTGCAGGATCGCGTCGCACTCGCGGATGTTCGCCAGGAACTTGTTGCCGAGGCCTTCGCCCTTCGACGCGCCCTTGACGAGACCGGCGATGTCGGTGAACTCGACCGTCGCGCGGATGATCTGCTCAGACTTCTCCATCTCGGCCAATTTCTCAAGACGCGCGTCGGCGACCTCGACAATCGCCGAGTTCGGTTCAATCGTGCAGAACGGATAGTTCTCCGCCGCCGCCTGCTGCTTCTTCGTCAGCGCGTTAAAGAGAGTCGACTTGCCGACATTCGGCAAACCCACGATACCCACCGAAAGACCCATTTCGTCCGTAACCTTTCTGAAATTGCAAATTCACGTATTTCGTGTATTATATCAAATCTAACACCCGCAGAAAGCGAGAAACATTGAAATACGTCAATCCTCGCCTTCATGGAACGTGCCGTCGGCATGGAAATGACCGACCGGCTTTTCCGCCGTTGCCGCCAGCGCCAGCTTCAGTTCGTAGGCTCCCGCCGCGACAACCTCGAGATCATCGTCCTCGGGAAGCCCCGTCACGACCGTCCAACCGCCGACGGACGCACCCGGCGTCACGTCAATCGCAAGAAAACGGTCTTCATCGTCCTCGTCGCGCACAAATACCGTCGGTTGCAATCCCACGCGCACGATCGCCGTACGCGGTACGCACCACGCCTCGGGCGCCGCGGAATCCGTCTCACAGGCAAACGAGGCCCGCGCCCCGACGCGGCCCTTCGGCGCGCCGTCCGGAAAGATCGCATAGACCGGCAGCAATCCCGCCTCGGCATCGAGCCCGAGGCGCAACTCCCCCGTCACGTTGTCCGTCCCACACTTGAGCCCATCCGCCAGTTTTCCGACCTCAGCCGGCGAGACGAGCGCCTTGATGCGGAGCGCCGCGGGATCGACGAGGCGCACGACCTCGGCGCCAACCTCGAGCCACGCGCCATCCGTCGCCGGCAGCGCCTCGACCACGCCCGCCGTCACCGCCCGCACGACGACCGCACCGTCCGCCTCTTCGGTTCCAGCAAGCAACGCCTGTCGAGAGGCCTTCTTCACCGCCAGCTCGTTTTCGAGCGCCGCGTTCGGCGTCTTCAGATCCCGGTACACGGCCAGACGTTTCTCGAGAAGCGCGATTTCATCCGCAAGGGACACGAGGTTCGGCGCGGCGACCGTGAAGAGGACGTCGCCTTTCGCGACGCGGGCAAAGGACTTCACCTTGAGTTGCAAGCGTCCCGCAACCGGCGTCACCACAGCCCGCCGCGCCTCCGGCGCAAGCTCGTAGCGTCCCGTCAGGACGACCGCCCCCACGAGGCGTCGCTTCTCGGGATGCACCGTCTTCAAGCCCAGCGTCCGCTGAATCGCCGGCGCAATCTCGACGGACTTCCCGTGGTCATGAGGATGGCCATGTTCGTGTGCATGCTCGTGTTCGTGCTCATGCGCCAAGAGAACCGGAGCCACCGCGCAAACGAGAATTGTCAGGAATCGTGTTTTCATAGTTAACCTCATCGCGTAAACTGATCCTTGCCCATCGTGCCGACAACAAGCGAAACGACGGTCCATCGGCGGATATCCTCAACGGCCAGACACATCGCCTGACGCCGCTCGATCTCGGAAAGTTCGCTTTCAAGGATCTCATCGCAGAGCGCCAGATAGTCGAGCGGACCGATCTCGCCCGCCGCCAAAAGCGACTCGGCCGTCTTGCGGTCGGTCTGCGGCGGCTCTTCATGCGATTCGAGCGCATCGAGTGCGGCACAGGCTGAAGCCAGGTTGCGATACACGTCGAACCAGGCGTCAACCGCCGCCTGCCGCGACGCATTTCGCGTACCGGTCGCCTCGGCAATACCCTTGCGGTTGCGATTCCAGAGCGGCAAGGTGATACCGGCGACAAACCCCGCGCGGCTGTTGCCGTCCTCATACGAATACGACGGACCGAGCTTGAGGTCCGGATACTGGCGACGGATCTCTGCCTTGAGCGACGCCTCGTCGCCCGCCAGTCGCGCCAGTGCCGCCTGAACGCGCGGATGCGCGACAAGCGAGAGCGGATCAGCGACATCCGCATGTTCGTGGGTATGGTCGACATGAAGTTCATGCGACGAAACGACCAGTTCGGTTCGCGGATCGAGTCCCAGCAATTCGCGCAACGCTGTTTCCGCCGCGGCAATCTCCCGCGTGGCGGAGGCCAGCGCATGCTGACGCGCATGCACACGGCGACGTGCAGCCGAGAGATCCGCCGTCGTCACTTCGCCGGCGGCGGCGAGCCGCACGGCATTCGAAAGCGCGATGATCTCACGCACGTCCTCAAGCTCCGCGCACAAGCGAGCGGCCGTCTCACGTCGGGCCGCGAGGGTCACGAGCGCCATGCGTGCGGCGGACGCTGTCTCGCGTTCGGCCGCACGGATCTCCGCACGATCGGCCTCGGCATAGAGTTCCGCCGCCTTCGCCTCCAGACCCGGCACCCCCGAGAGCGGGATCGTGAACGCGAGCGACACACCGCCGATCCACGGATACTTGTCGGGATTCACAATGCGCAGGTAATCACAGTCGAGTTCGGGATCGTTCCACCAGCCCATCTCCTTCGCGACACGATCCGAGACAGCCGCCTTCTGACGCTTCGCGTTGAGCTCACGGTTACCGATGACGGCGAGTTGTCCCGCCTGCTCAAGCGAGGCGATCTCAATCCGAGTCGCGACGGGACGCGCGACTTCGGATTGCCAATCGATCGGCGCAGGGACATAGCTCTGGCAGCCGGCGAAGAGGGCGAGGAGCGGGAGCGCGAGGGGGAGGGACTTGCCGACGCCGCGGGCGAGGACGCACCGCGGTACGGAGGAGAGCCCGACAAGGCGTGTGGCCGCGGGGAGGACGATCAGATTGAGAAGCGTTGCGCCGAGGATGCCGCCGAACTGGACGACCGCGAGCGGCGCGAGCAGTTCGCCGCCCGGCTTCGCGCCCGCGAGCATGATCGGCACGAGCCCGAGTACCGTCGTCAACGACGTCATCACGATCGGCACGACGCGCTCGCACGATCCGTCGCGAATCGCCTCCTCCAGCGTCGCGCCTTCGGCGAGACGGTCCTGATAGCGGTTGAGCAAGAGGAGTCCGTTGCGGATCACGAAGCCGATGACGGTGATGAAGCCGACGAGGGACGAAACCGAGAGGACGGGATCCGCGATCTTCACGGCGAGGATGCCGCCGATCAGCCCGAGCGGCACGTTGACGAGCGCGAGAATCACCGCACGGACGCCCTTGAGCGCACAGAAGAGAATGAGCACGATGACGGCGGCGAGAACGACGCCCAGCACCGTGAGACGCTTCGCCGCGCTCTCCCGCGCCTGATTGCTGCCCGTGAACGTGACCGTGCAGCCGGCGGACGCGGCGATCGGCGCGAGGACCTCGCGGAGCCGCGCGACAAGATCGCCCGTGTTCGTGCCCTCGGACGCATTACAGGAAATGAGCGCCTTGCGGTGTCCCCCTTCGCGGAGCATCAGGTTCGAAGCATCGTCCGGCACAACCTGTGCGACCTCGTCGAGCCGCACGCAGCGTCCGTTCCGGCTCGTGAGCAGAAGCGCCTTGACCGTCTCGGCCGTCGCCTCCGACTCTTCGCCCGCGAGCCGCACGACAACCGCGCGGCGACGGACGCCGGAGCGCACTTCGCCGACCTCGACGCCGTAGAACGCCGCCGAAACCTGCTCGCCGACTTCACGCAGCGTCAGCCCCGCCTCGCGCAAGGCGTCCATATCGTATTCGATCTTGAGCGTCCGCACCATCACCTCGCGATTCGCCCGGACGTCCGAGACGCCGGGGATGCCGTCCAACGCAACCTTCATCCGCCGAACGACGTCCCGCAACACCTCGGGATCCTCACCGAAGACGTTGATCGCGATTTCCGTCTCCGTGCCCGACAGGACGGCGCTGATGCGATGGGCGATCGGGTAGCCGACCAGAAGCGAACAGCCGGGAATCGATCCAAGGCGTTCGCGGATCTGCGTCCGAACGCCGTCCGGATCGCCATTCAAGTCGACGCGCACGACATATTCTGAACTCGAGACCGGCTCTGCGTGCTGATCGCGCTCGGCGCGTCCCGTTCGCCGCGTAACCGAGAGAACACCCGGGATGGACGCGATTTCAGGAACGCACGCCTCCGCGACGCGTTCGCTTTCGGCGAGCGACGCCCCGGGCGGCAGCGAGAGCGCGACGTTGAACGAGTCCTCGCGGAACGGCGGCAGGAAGCTCGACCCGAAGTCCTTCGCGAGGGCCCCCGCCCAAACCGCCAAGCCAAGCGCCAGCAAGACGACCAGCGCCGGCACGTGCAAAGCCACACGCAGGAAAAATCCGTAGACACGCTCCGCGCCACCCCGTACCGCGGTGCGTCTCGCCCGCGGCATCTCCAAGCCCTCCCCGTTACCCGCCGCGGGCGAGACGCACGGCCTTCGGCTGCGTCGGCCTGACGGCCTCGGCTCGGGCGGTACAGCCCCGCCCATCCCCACCACGCGGCCAAGCGCGGGAACCGCGAGAAACGCCACCACGAGCGACGCACCGAAGACGCCGAGGTAGGCGAGCGCCAGGGGACGGAAGAAGCACCCTTCCAGCCCGTCGAGCAACAAGAGCGGCACAAAGACGATCGCCACAATCAGCGTCGAAAAGAGAACGCCCGGCGCAACGGACGAAAGCGGCAGCCGCCGCCGGATCGCGTCCGCAAAAATGATCGCCCCGTCCACGATGTCGCCCGCCGCGACCGCAAAACCGCCCAGCGTCATCACGTTGACGCCGAGCCCGAGCATCGGGAAAAGCGCGAGGCCGAGCAGGACCGAGAGCGGCATCGTCAGCAGGACGACGAGAAGCGTCCGCCACTCGAGCAGCGTGACCAAAAGAACGAGCGCCACGACAATCGCCGCGTCCCGCACGACTTCGCCGCCGCCCTTGATGGACGCTGCGATGAAGTCGGCCTGACGATAGGCCTCTGTGTGAACCTCGACGCCACGATCCTTTACCGTCGCAGCGAACCCCGACAATACGGACTCCAGCTCTTTTGTCAGCACCAGCGTGTTGCCGCCCGGCGACTTCTGCACCGAGAGAACGACGGCTTCGCGTCCGTTGAACGACGCGCTGCCGCGCCGTGGTGCGCCGGCAAGCGTCACCTCGGCGACATCCCCGAGCCGCACCGATCCCGCGGCGAGCGGAATCGCACTCTCGCGGAGCTGACCGAGCGAATCGGCCCGCGCGACCTGACGCAACGGAATCTCCTCGCCGTCCACATTCGCGAGATACCCTGCGCTCGAACGCGTGCGCGTGTCGCGCGCCCCCTCAATGACATCAGAAACGCTGAGTCCCTGAGACGCCAGCACGTGCGGCTCGACCGCCACACGATACTCGGGGAGGCGTCCGCCGATCACGGCGACCTCGCCAATGCCCGGCACCCCCAGGAGCCGCTGCCGGAGGTCGTACTCGGCCATCTCGCGCAGTTCCAGTCCGGTAGGGCGCGCAGTCCCCTGTGCGCCGTCCTCCCCGACCGTCAGCGCGACCAGCATAATCTCGCCCGTCACCGAGACGATCGGCGCGATTTCGGTCTCGACACCCGCCGGCAGCGACTCACGGACGCGCGAGAGCCGCTCGAAGACGTCAAAACGCGCCCGCGTGAGATCCGCAGACCAGTCGAAGTCGAGCCAGACAAAGGAGAGTCCACCGCTCGAACTCGAACGCACGGACGTGAGCCCCGGAATGCCGCTCATCGCCGTCTCAAGCGGGATCGTGACCAGCGCCTCGACCTCCTCGGCCGTGTACCCGCCCGCTTCGGTCTGGAGTGTGACGCGCGGCACGGAAATGTCGGGGAAGACGTCAACGGCCAGCCGCGGCACGACGCGCAAACCCACCGCGGCCGCGAGAAGCACGGCTAGCAGGACGGCCTTCGGATGCCGCAAGACCATGTCCAGAAGTCTCTTCATATCCCCGTATGATCCATTTTATCGCGCAAGTAAGAAAGCTCCGCGGAAAACCGCGGAGCTCCTCGAACAGTTCTAGACTCGTTCTTCAACCGACCCATCCTTACATGCCGCCGCGGCCGCGGAGCGTGCCGTGCGCGAGGAAGCCGTCGTACTTGCGGACGAGAAGGTGCGACTCCATGATGCGGAGCGTATCGAGCGCAACGCCGACGATAATGAGGAGCGACGTGCCGCCAAAGAACGAGGCAATCGCCCACGGAAGCTTCATCCAGCCCATGAGGATCATCGGGATCAGCGCGACGATCAGGAGGCCCGTGCCGCCAATGAGCGTGATCTTCGTCATCATGTCGTCAAGATACTCGGCCGTCGCACGGCCCGGACGGATGCCGGGAATGTACGAGCCATCCTTCTTCAGGTTCTCGGAGATGTCGATCGCATTGAACTGCGTCGCGACCCAGAAGAACGCGAAGAACATGATCATCACCGCGTAGACGACGAGGTGGAGCGTGGAGCTCGGATCGCCGAGGTCGCTCGCGAACTGGTGCAGGCGCGTACCCGACGCCGTGAACTTCATGAGGATCGTCGACGGAATCTGGATGAGCGGTTGCGCGAAGAT
Organism: uncultured Verrucomicrobiota bacterium; assembly: GCA_945834475.1. GTDB lineage: Bacteria > Verrucomicrobiota > Kiritimatiellia > RFP12 > UBA1067 > UBA1067. The sequence goes on along the minus strand of CAMAHK010000022.1, from coordinate 19,902 downwards.
GATCGGCATGACGCCCGTGTAGTTGACACGCAGCGGCATAAACGTCTGCTGCATGCCGTAGGTGTTGCCGCCCGAGACGCTGCGACGCGTCGTGTGGATCGCGACCTTGCGGACGCCCTGCGTGAGAAGCACCGTGCCCATCACGACGAGGAGGAAGAAGATCACCACGATCGGGAGTTCCGCGATCGGAGCCGACGCCTGGACGCCGCCGAGGCCGAAATAACGCTCCCACGCGCTGATCAGCGCCTGCGGGAGACGCGAAGTGATGTTGATCATGATGATGAGCGACGCGCCGTTGCCGATGCCGAACGTCGTGATCTGATCGGCGAGCCACATCACGAAGAGCGACGCAGTCGTCATGCCGATCACCGTCATCAGCTGGAAGCCGAGGCCCGGATTGGCGACAATCTCAACGCCCGCGAAGGCCTGGTCGAGCGCGCCCGGGTGGCTGAGCATCGTCGCGATGCCCCACGACTGGACGACGCAGAGGACGATCGTCAGGTAGCGCGTGATCTGCGCGAGCTGCTGACGGCCCGTCTCGCCTTCCTTCTTCAGCTTCTCAAGCGATGGAATCACGGAGGAGAGGAGCTGGATCACGATCTGCGCCGAGATGTAGGGCCAAATCGAGAGGAAGCCAATGGCGCACTGACCGAGCGCACCGCCCGTAAAGACTTCAAACCAGTCGAGCATACCGCCGCCCTGGCTGTTCGCCTTGAAGTCGGAAATGACGCGCTGCAGCGCCTGCCAGTCAACGCCCGGCGTCGGGATCTGGGAAATGAGGCGGCACACGAAAACGAGGCCCAGGGTAATCAAGATTTTCTTGCGCAGTTCCGGAATCCGAAACACGTTCGAAAAGCCCTTCATCATCGACATAGTACTTTTTTCTCCTTTGTTCAAAAACAATTGACAAAAATTATATCATATTTATGAAACAGCCGCAACTGCCGCCCCACCACCTAGCCGGCGCGGACGAGGCCTCGGCGGAGGGCGACGGAGAGCGCCTCGACGCGATCCTTCGTGCCGAGCTTCTCGTTGATGCGGCGGAAGTGGTTTTTCACGGCGTCTTCGCTGATGCCCATCTCTTCGGCGATTTCGCGGTTTGAGCTGCCGAGCGACAGAAGATCGAGCGTCTGGCGTTCGCGTGGCGTCAGCGGCTGACGGAGCTGACGCGCAGCATAGATGCGGCGAATCGCCTCGGGAACGTACTCGCCGCCCTGGGCGACCGTGCGAATAGCCTCGATCAGGTTCTCCGTCCGGTCGTCCTTGAGAACGTACCCCTTCGCGCCAAGCTCCAACGCGCGATAGACGTCTTCCTCCGTGCCGACGGTCGAAAGCATGATCACCTTCGCCGCGGGATCGGACGCGAGGATCTCCTCGAGCGCCACAAGTCCGTCCTTCGTCGGCATGCGGATGTCGAGCAGCGTCACGTCACTCTGGACCTCGCGCACGAAATCCGCCGCGCCTTCGCCGTCGTGATGCGATCCGACAAACTCGAGATCCTTGAAGACGCCGATCGTGTACTTCAGTCCGATACACACGACCTCGTGATCGTCAACAACCGCCACGCGCACTTTCCTCATTGTCCCTTCCTTTCCAGGCGAACCTCCGTCCACCCATTCCGAAAACCGAATGAAATCGTCAGCCGATGCCGCTTCGCCCGCCGCCGCATGCCGACGAGACCGAAATGGCCGAGTTCGGGACCAAACGCCGCAGCAGCGTCGAACGGTGCTCCGTCATTACAGACCGAAAGCGTGAAGTCCGTCGCGTTCGGACGCTCCGCCAGGATGACGATCCGCCGTGCGTGGCCGTGCTTGACGGCATTCGTCACCGCCTCGAGGATGATGGAGATGATGTCCGTCTTCACGTCTCCTGTCACCCAGGGCGGAAACGCGCAGAGCCGCGTCTTGATCTTGACCCCGATCTGTCGAGAAATCGCCTCCGCATCACGACGGATCAGCGTCTCTACGGGGAGGATGGTGAAATCATCACTCTTCAGCCGCAGCACGGCGTTGCGCACTTCGCCACGCGCCGATTCGATCACGTCAATCGCGAGCTCCAGCCGCCGCCGCGTCTCCTCCGGCACATCCTCCGCCGACTTCGCCGCGAAGATGATCATCCGCGCGCCGGTCAGCTGTTGGGCAATCGTATCATGCAGTTCGTCCGCCGTATGGTGCCGGTCTTCCGAGATCGCCGCGACACGTACCCGACGCCGCCAGCCCGCCAGAAGAATCGCAATCAGCGTTCCCGTGAGCGGGACGGAGGCGTAGAGAACCCCCTGCCGTGCGAGGCGCAGGAGCTTTCGTTTCCGGCTCTCGGCGTCCCGCACGATGCGGATATCGTCCGCCCGCCGCAACCGCAGTTCGATTGAATCGACGGCGAGGATGCGTCCGTTAAAGGCGCTACGCAGGAGATGAACGTCGAGAATGCCCGTAAGTTCCACGAGCGGACGATCCTCGTAGTCGGACGCCTTGAAGTTTTCGCCGCCTTCGCGGAGAGATCCCACAAGTGCGCCACCGGCCGTGGCGAGCCCCAACTGCACGCGCCCATCATCGGTGCGACGAACCGACTCGACGCGTCCCGTCATCCGTACAAACCGATAACTGAAATCCTCATCGAGGTCAATCCGCCGGTTGAAGAGATCAGAAAGAAGACGGGACGGCAGAAGCTGCGGTTCGGAGTGCCCGAAAACCGAATCATCGGAACGAAAGGCCCCCTCTTCCAAAACACCGTTGTCGTCCGTCAGGAACGGGAAACCTTCCGCGAGACCACACGCTCCGAGCTCGGGCAAGGACTCGTTGTCGGCGACATTGACGCGCACGGCGACACGACGGGGCGGAGGCTGGTCGCCGACACGCTTGTCGAGCACGAAGAAACGTTCGCGCAAGTCACGGTAGACGACTTCTCCGCGAATCTGGACGAGTCCGCACACGGGCGTACGCGCCGTCCAGGCGAGGACGCCTCGCGCAGTCGACGAAAGGTCGATCGGATGCGGCGGGCCTTCCGTGTCGATCAGGCGAACGACTCCGCCTGACGCGACACTCACTTCGCCGCGCAGGAACTCGCCGCGCGCGTTGAAGACGGACTGCGAGACGCCCTCCACGCGGACACGCCTGTTGCGCCACGTCGCAAAGACCGGATAGTCGCCGCAGACATTGACCCCGACGGGTCCGTCCCGCGTTCCCAGACGAAAGATCGTCACCGGGCCGAAGTTCGTCTTGTCAACGCGCGATCCCCACAGAACGCCCTCGATGGCGACTCGCCGGTTGTTGTATCGCCCGTTAATCAGTTCAAGCGGCGAACGCATCGGCGGTGGCGGCAGGTCGCGGTGGCCAATGACATCGATGACTTGCGGACACACCCCGGGCTCAAGCAGCATCGCCTGAGAGCGCCCTGTCACCACGACCTCATCGCCCACGCGGAGTCGCCTGGCCCCCTTCAGCTCCGACGCCGTCGCACCCGATATCATGTCGGCCACATAGACCGCCGCGCCGTCAACATCCTTCGAATCGACCAGGATGCATGAATTCTGATGCCACCCGAACACCGCCGAGACGATGCCCGTGATAACCCCTTCGGGCTTGCGCGAAAGCTGCGACTCGGACATGGCCAGAATCTCCTCGACCGTCGTCGCGCCAATCGGCGCGACGGCCAGTGACAAGACGAGAGCTGTGAGCCAGCGCCTAGTCATCGACCGTCTCATCACGTTGATAGACCGGTAGCTGCCGGTACGGGACTGCAAACGCCAGAATCGTCATCGCCGTCGCATAGACTTCCGAATTCTCGGAACCATGGCGCGGCCACGCGCCAGATGCCTGCTGCCGAGGCAAGTAGGTCTCGTACATCCATTCGGAGAACGTCTTCCAGTCGTCGCCGCCGAGCTGAAAAAGCCCCTGCGCGGCATAGTAAAGTCCGTAATACGCGTACGGCTCGTTGGGCAGTTTCTCGCGATACGTGGACAGCAAGAACTTCGCCGCGGAGAGCGACTCCGGGGCCTCGTGGCGTCCGCAAAGTTCCAGACACAAGATGCCCGCGCCCGACAGGGTGTAGGCGTGCTGTTCGCCGCCCTGATAGGAGAAACAGCCCTTCTGCGAATTGTGATGGCGATGCATGTATGTGACCGCATCGCGGATGCATTCCTCGGGCACCTGCGCGCCGTTGAGCCGCGCCGAGCGAAGTGCCATCAGACACCAGCCCGAGCAGGAAGTGTCAGAGTCGGTCGCCGTCGGCGTATATCGCCAACCGCCCGCATGACGCTTGTCTTTCTTGATTCGCTGCGCATCGACGATGACACGCAGGGCCTTCGGGAGGATCGCATCAATCTGCGCCTGGCGCGTCTTCGAGACCATTCCCGACACCTCGGTGAGAAACAGCGTCGCAATCGCATGCGCATACATCTTGCCGTTGCCGACCTCGCCGAAATAGCCGGCCTCGTCGTGATGGGAGAGGATGTAGTCAAGCGCCCGGTCGATGAGCTTGCCGTATTTCGCATCGCCCGGTACGTGGCCTTTCGCAAGGCAGGCCATACCCGCCAAGGCCGGCAACGCACACGTCTTCGCGCCCGTCTCCCAATCATTAGCCCCCATGCGACCATCGTCCCGCTGGGACGCGAGCAGAAACCCGAGACCCTTTTCAATCGCCTGATCGACGCGATCTTCCGTCGGCGCGGCACCGACGACAAGCGGCATCAGACAGAGGAACACCTGCAACTTTCTCATCGATCACCTCCCGCGTTAATCGCCTTGAAGTATTCCTTCACAAGCTCACGATATTCCGCCGGCACGTCTTCGTAGCGATCGCGGTCCGCGCCGCTCGCCGAGTCGCTCTTCATCCGGAACCAGTCCTCGCCGCGGTTCGGCTCAAGCTCGCCGGCGATTTTCCCCTTGGCGCCTTTGGGTTTCTTCTGGTCGTTGGGCTTCTTGGACCCCTTTGACGACTCATCGTCCGACGGGGAATCGGACGGGTCATCCGATTGCTGTTGCTGCGGCTTCTCGCCCAGCTGCTGCGCCTTTTCGCCCAGCATGTCCTTCAGGTCTTCGAGAGCCTCGGCGGCGGACTTATCGCCCTTGAGCTTCTCGGCGTTCGCCTTCAGCTCGGCATTCTTCGCCTCCAGCTTGCCTTTGGCAGCCGCTAGGTCCTCCTGCGCTTTCTTGAGCGCATCCTGGACGGCGTCCATCTTTGCCTCAGCCGAGGACTTCTCGCCGTTCTGCAGATCCTTCTTCGCCTCACGCGCCTGATTCGCCGCATTCTGCGCGTCACGCTGCGCGTTTCGTGCGGGTTCGGATGTCTTCTGCTCGTCCATTTCGGGAATCCCCGCCTTGTTCTCGATGGCATTCTTCAGATCGCTCATCCGGTTCGCGAGCTGCTGAATCTGTTCGGCGAGCTTCTGCTCGGCCTGTTTCTGCGCCTCGCCGTCACCCTGCTGTTTGATGTCCTCCTGCTTTTTCGCCAGATTCTCTGCCGTTTGCGCCAGACGTTCCGCCTGCTTGATCTCGGAATCGAGGTTCTTGTTCATGTCATCCCTGAGTTCCTGATCGAGCTCTTTCTTGAGTTCCTCACGGGCGGCCTGCAGTTCTTCGTCGGTCAGGGTCTTTTCCTCCGCCGCGTCTTCAAGCGCCTCCTCGCGCTCTGCGAGGTCGGCGAGTTTCTGAAGGTCTTCCGCCGTCTTCGTCAGGATGCCGAATTTACGCATCGCCTCGTTAAAGGCCCAGTAAGCCGCCTCCGTTGCCTTCCGCGCGAGCTGAATGGCCTTGGCCTGCTCCTTGACCGAGACGTAGAGATAGACGTCTTCGATCTGCTGGCGCGCCGGAACGACGTGTCGCTCCTGCACGTCCGTGAAGATCTCAACACCCGTCGCCAGGCGCGAAAGGCGCAAGTCGTCGATGAAGTCCGAAAGTCCCTGCTCCGCCTGCGCGATCTCGCCTTTCGCCCAGCCAAGCTGACGGAGGGCGTTCTCGGTATGCCAGCCGCCCTTCTCGATATTCCCGGCGTTGTTCATGCAGTTGCGGGCCTTCTCCAGATGCTGACGGATGTCATTCTCGTCCTTCTTCGCCTCTTCGATCTCCTCCTTGAGATCCTGCTGGTCGAGGGAAGCGCCTCCGCTTTCCCTGGACGACTTGATTTCGACAAGCACCTCTTCGGAATGCGTCACGCCCGGACCGTCCAGTTCCGGCGGACGGTTATCCTCGACCTTCACACGGACACGAAACGCCGCAGCAGAGCCCAGCGGCAGCGTCACCAGCGGCAAGCGGATCTCATCCTCCTCCATTTCCTTCAGATCCGTCCATTCGCCCGCCCCGACACAGATCTCCAGCGTCCGCTTCGCAATTGCAAAATCGTCCGATGCCTCAATCGTAATCGGCAGCACCGCCGAGCGCGGCAACTTGACTGTGCGCTCTTCGGGGACGACGATCTTCACCGTCGGCGGCGCGTCCTTCACCACGCGAATCGACGCCGTCTCGACGAGATTCGAGAATCCATGCGAATCGCGAACCCGACTGCGCCAGGTTCCCTCGACTTTTTCCGTCAGGTCAAACGCGAACGTCAGGTCCGGCGTCCGCGCCGGAACGATCAGCTGTCCCGGCAGCTCGACCTCGCCCGTGACGTCCGGTCGCGACGGCGTAGCACGGATCGTCACCTTCGACCCCACGAGCCCGACCACGTCCGCACTGTTCGTGTAAGTGTCCGGCGCGCGTCCCGTGTAGGCAGGATGCGTGATCGTTATCGACCGATTCGTGTAGCTCGGTTCCGGCACGACCTCGACGCGGTACGCGCGCGTCAGCGCGCTCCCGCAATTGACGCGATACGAAAAGCTCTCCGCCACCGCGGGATAGACGAACGTGTAATACGCAGGCCCCGCATCTTCTTCCGCCGTCGTCCGCGTCATCCGTTCGACCGCCTCGTCGCGTCCCCCGACCGAGGTGCGAACAAAGGCGCGGGACGGGAAACCGCCTTCGACCGCGAGGTTGATCTCGACCGACGACCCCGCGAGCACGACCTTGTCGCCCGGCGCGACCTTGAGCGAACTCGCGTAGATGTTGTCGACCTCGGCAGAGGGCACGAGCGCACGCGTCACGAGCCGCGTCGTCGCGCCGGGAAACGCCGCGAAGAGCGCCGCCAGCACGAGGAGGACCGCCCCGGCCGCGACGAGGCGCGGCTTCACCGTGCGGGCCGTAAATTCCTTCTGCGGCGAGACGCGCCGGATGTCGGCGAGGGCGGCGGTGGTGATCGCGGCGATCAGCTCGCGCGAGCCGACGTCCTCCTCAGGCGTACCGGTCAGTTCGACGACCGTCGACAGACGTTCCTCCAGTTCGGGATGATTCCGCTCGATCAGCGCGGCGATTTCCGCCAACGAGAACTTCCGCCGCAAAGGACGCACCACCGCGCCATACGCAACCGCCCCCGTGCCGCCGAACGCCGCGGCCCAGAGGAGCCACCGCACCGAAGCCGAGTAGATCGTCACCATCGCATCGATCGCCATCACGCCCAGCACGCAGGCAACGAACACCGCGAGCGTCGTCAAGATGCCGCGCACGAGGAGAATGCGCCGAATCCGCGCACGGCTGAGGCGCAGCGTCTCGCGCAAGGCTTCAGGAATCTGTGGGATATCGCTCATGTCAGGAAAGAGAGGCGCGTTTACGAAGGATCCACTCCGTCGAGAGGAAGATCAGGACAAGGATAAAGAGCGGCGGCAGACTCCAAAGCGGATATTCAACGCGATCCGACAGCGTCTTCGAGCCGCCCGTCGAATCGTCCGCCCGTTTCACGTATTCGCCCGGGGTCATCACGCGTCCGCCGGTCGCGTTCGCCATACGCTCGGCCACGGCCCGCGTCGCGGTGATCTCGACCTCTTCGGCGGGACGCTTCGTCGTGACGACGACAAAGCTCGTCTGGAGCCCGACCGGCATCCGACGGTCAAGCTTCTTCTGCGCGTCGGGACAGTCGAGGAGAATGCGGTACTCGCCCGGCTCATTGCAGCCCGTGATCTCGCACTCGTAGAAGCCGTTGGCGTCGGGACGTTCCACCGCCTCGAAGGCCCGTCCGCGCGACGCTCCGGGCGGATAGACGACGAGACGCGCGTCGAGCCCCTCCAAGCCGTTGCGCTGTTCGTCGCGGAACCGGACGAACGCCTTGACCGTCTCGCCCGCGCCATACCGAAGCTGGTCGGTGCCGAGCCGCACATAGGCGTTGCCGCTCCGGAGCTTCTCGCCCGCGCCCCAGCGCATGACCTCGCCCCAGAACCGGTGATGCAGCTGATCGCCCGCTTTCGACCGAAGACGCCACATGTCGTCCGTCAGCAGCATCAGCACGCGCCCCCGGCCGCGGTTCTGCGCGACGACCAGCGCATTGCGCACCTCGTTGCCGCGCATCGCCTCCAGCCGGCGGATCGCCGCCTCGGGATCGTTCTCGAGCTCCGCCGCGATCGATTCGGCCAGCGCACCGGCTTCGCGGATCGAACCATCCTTCGCCCGCGGCCGCGCATACGCCAGCACCTCCGCATCCGGCTTGACGCCGCGAATCGGCAATCGCCAATGGAAATCGGGCAGGGACTGCCAGATCTCCTCGTTCTCGGCCGGCGAGGAACTCTGCGTCATCACGGGATGTCCGCGTCCCTGCGCCGTCAGCTGAAAGACAAACGCGTCCTCGGGCGCGTCGCGGTGGCTCACGTCATCCGGCTCGAATTCAATCGGCATCAGGTTGCGAAGGCGCTCGCTGTGAATCGCCGTCGGCAGATACTCCGCGCCCGAAACGAAGACGAGCAATGCGCCGCCGACTTCAACATTCTGCTCGAGCCGATACGCGACATCGGGCGTCAGCACGTCCTCGCCGACGTCACCGACGATGATGACGTCGAACTGCCGCCAGTCCTCGGGCTTCACCGGCCAGCCGCCTGCCTCGGAATCGCCGAAGCGACGCGACGCGCTCGCCGGCGGACGCGTATCGTCCGTAAACCCGCGAATCGTGTCGGGATGGACGATCCAGTCCTGCAGATGCACGGACTTGTCGCGGCCGTAAAAGAGATTACGCAGATACCGATATTCCCAACGCGGACGCCCGTCGACGATCAGCACGTTCGTGCGGTCGTCCGAAACGGCGACGTCAAGTTCGCGCGTGTTGTTGTCGGCGAAAAGTTCCCGGGGGACCCCTTTCACGCTGAAACTGTAGTGGTAGACGCCCTGCGCGTCTGGACGGTCCGTGAACTTGAACTCCTTCGACCACACGTTCCCTTCGACCGTAAACGGCTTCTCCTCGATGACCTCGTTCTGGGCGTTAAGGAAGCGGACACTCGACTTTCGTCCGTTCGCGCCCGTTGCCGAGACCTTCACCGTGAACCGCACCTTGTCACCGAGGAAGACGGATTCCGGCGCGTCAACCGCGGCCACCGCGAGATCGAACGGCTGCACCGTGCCGCCGAGGATGACGGACGAGACCTTGATGCCGTAGCCGCCGAGGCGGCGCGCAATCGAATCGACGCCCGCCTCGCCGTTGTGCCGGCCGTCCGTGAAGATGAGGATGGACGCGATCTCCTCCGCCGGGATCTCCTTGATCGTGAGTTCCAACGCCTTCGTGAGGTCCGTCACCGAGCGGAACATCTTCTCCTGCGCGGTCAAGACGCTCTCCTCGTCCTTCCCGTCCAGCGTGGCGCGCCTGATGCCGTTGCCGAACGCAAAGACGTCGACTTCGTATTTCTTCGCGATTTCGGCGAGGAACTTGTCCCCGCCTTCGCGGTTCAGGAGCTGCCGCACCATCTGTGCGCGTGTCAGTCCCTTCTCGGGAAACGCCTTGAGACCGAGCGCCGTCACGACGTCCTGCTTCTCGGTTTCCGTCAGCTGCCGGTCGGTGAAGTGCATCGAACCTGAATCGTCGATCAGCACAACGACGCGTTCGCGCACCTTGCGGTCCCGGTCGGCGACGACGACGGGCTGCATCAGGACGAGCAGGACGATCACCACCGCCGCCATGCGGCACGCCACAAGCGCGCGCGCCACACCGGGTTTCACGCGCGAACATTCGTGCAGGTAAAATGCGCTCACCGCCTCCAGCGAAACGGCCGACAGGATCGCGCCGAAGAAAAGCGGCCACGGCGTCGACAGAAACGCGACGCGGGCAAGGGCCTGCAGCACCAGCCAGCTCGCCCCGACGCCGAGCGGTACGCCCAGCAAGCCGCGCCGCCAGACGTCAAAGCGGTTGGACCCGTACCGGCGGATCGCCCAGTGTCCGACGACCCAGGCCGCGACGCCGAGCGCGGCGAGGACGAGCAAGACCCAAAGATCCAGCGATGCCGGCAGGAGATCGGTCCGTGTCAGGTTCTGATCCATGATCCCTCCGTGTCGATAAGATCACCCGTGCGACGGTTGATCGCCACCCACCGCGCGATCAGCGGTTCGGCGACGAGGAAAAGGAACGCGAGAATGGCCAGGATTCGCCAGACCTCCTTGCCGAAGCTCTCGCCGCCGATGGACTTGATGACGTCCTCGTCCTTGATCGCCTGCGAAATCTGCACATAGTCCGCCAGCTTCGAGAGATCGCTCTGCGTCACGGCCGTCATGGTCGATTCCTCGACGCCCGACGAAACCGTAAAGCGCAGCTTGCCGTCGGTCCCGACGGCTCCGGCGAGCGCTTCGCGCGTCGATTCCGTCAAATCCGAAACCTCATAGATGCCAGGCACGATGGGCCGCGTCACGCGCAGGAAGAGCCCTATGTCGCCCGAGAAGATCTCCGCATAGAAGACCTCGCCGTGCGGATCCTTGACCGCAACGATCTCGGAAGGCCCCTCGACACCGTCGGCAAACGTCATGAAGCACTGCGGCGGCACCGTCCGCTTCTCACCCCCGTCCCGCTGCCACCGAAGCTTGACCTTCGCCTCCCCCCACTCCTCGGCATAGGCACACTCGAAGGCGTAGGGCTTCGCTTCAAGACGAACGTCCGACCAGGCGTTGATCTCGCGTCCGCCGATGCGGACTTTCAACCGATCGTCGACATTCCACCAGAGCTTGTACTTGCCCGCTGCCGGCGGAATCAGCGCACCGCGCCAACGGACGCTGAAGCAGTCCACGGGGAAGTCGACGTCCTTGATCGGCGCACCCGTCCCCCAGTTGAAGTCGACGTAGCGGTCGACGCGCACGACCGGCTTGCCCTTGAGATCGGGCTGTGGGTAATAATAGCCGATCAGGCCCGGACCGGACGTCGCAACGCCGCCGAGCGTACCGGACGCGACAAGCAGCGTGAGGGCCTCGGTCGGATGCACGTCGAGGTTGACGGACGAGGGCTGGGCGAGGGCTATCACGAGTTCCTGGACGAACGGCAGGAAGCCGCGCTTGAGCACGAGCCCCGACGCAGGATCGAAATTGACCGCGCTGGCCATCACCGTGCCGCGTCCCACCGTGTGATGTAAGAGAAGCGGCGTTCCGTCCGCGAGCCGCGCGAGACAGCAGGCGTTCGGCGTCCAGGCGTCGCCAAAGCCCAAGATGCGTTCAGGCGTGACGCCGGCGAGATCGGAGCCCGTGCGCAAGAGCTTGAGCTGTTCCGCAAAGCTTTCAGGCTCAAGCGCGGCCTTGTTCTCTCGCCACGTGCCCAGCGACGCCGGCAAGAACGTCTGCTCTCCGGCCTTCCATTCGTTGTAATCCGCCGCGACCGTCCCCGCCTGCGGCAGCACGAGAAGCCCGCCGCCCGCACGCACGAACTGCAGCAACGCTTCACGCGTCCGGTCCGAGAGACGCCGTACGCCGGCCAGCACGACCACCGAATAACCGACAAAGCTCTCGCGGGCTCCGGCCGTAACGGCATCCTCGACTGTCGTATCCCTGAGTGCGGCTGCCAGATAGGTCGCCGCCCGCGCACGGCGTCCGCCCGCCTCGCCCGTGACGATCAGCGTCTTCAGCTGCTTCTGAACCGGGAGGGCGAACGAATACGTGTCGTCGGCGGGGAGATCGTCATGCGCCTCGACCTTCGCCGTAATGACAACGCCGCCCGGCGTCGTGAAACGATGGGTGAAGGTAAAGACGCGACTTTCGCCCACCTCGAGCTGGCCGACCGAGCGCGCGTGCATTTCCTTTCCCTCGACAGTCAGCGAAAGTCCCTTCGGCGTCACGGCTTCCGTACCGGCGTTGACAAGCGTCACGGCGAAGGAGACGGGACGGTCCGTACCGACGACGCTGCGGCTCGGCCGCACGCTTTCGATGGCGAGATTGCGAATCGACGTCGGCAGCGGCAGCGTCCGCCACGAAATGATCGGCCGTGTCTTCAGCGCGGCAAAGGCCTTGGAGATTCCTTCCCAGCGCGCGGGATCGTCGAGTTGCCAGCCGACGGTCTGGCCGTCGCCGACGATCACGATCTGCTTGACGGCGTTATGTCCCGCCGCCAGCGTCACCGCCGCGGCCGTCAGGTTCGCTCCGATGCGCATCGTGCCGTTCACGGGATGCAAGCGGTCGAGCGTGTTGTGGACGATTCGCCGGTCGGCGATCGGCACGGGGTTCAGCACCTGGGGTACGGGGCCGCCGAGAATGACCGCAAAGGACGTGTTGCGCGGCGCAAGATCGACGTACTTCTTCGTCTCTTCGAGCGCCCGCTCGAAGTTGCTCTTCCCGTCGTGGGCAATCGACATCGAAGCCGAACCGTCGATCAGGAGGACGACGTCCTTCGTCGCCCCGAGACCAAAGCGCTTCAAGTTGAGATAGCGTTCAAAGAGAATCGTCCCCAGCGCCAGCGCCAGGAGAACGCCGCCGCCGATCTGAAGGAGCCGCCGCTGCTTCGGGTGACGCCAGAGCGCGAACGAGACGCCGATCGCCGTAATCGCCACGAGCAGGAGCGGCAAGGTGACCGCCCAGGGGACCGGCGAGTCGGGACGCACGAAAGGTCGCGCGAAACCGAGCGCGAGGAGGCCGAGCGCCAGACAACGGCAGACCAGGAGCAGGATGTCCTCGAGGAGCATCTTCCGCTTGCGCTTTTCCATCGTCTTCTTGAGAAAGAGCCACGCGCCCCACGGCACACGCTGCGTGTTCTTGCGCGTGAGCAGCTGGATGATGATCGGGATCGCGATCGCCGCGAGGCCAAAGAGCATGAGGAAATTGATGAACTGCATCAGACGCCTCCGCTCCGGCGCCGCGCGAGATACGCGACCAGCGCCTGTTCGTACGGGACCTTCGTGTTCATCGGCACGTAATCCGCACCCGTCTTGAGGACGCCGTCCCCGACTTTCTTGAGAAAGGCGTTCATCTCGGCGAGATAGCTCGCGCGAATCGCCTTGGCGTCGAGCAGGATCTCATCCGAACCCTCCAGGTTCTCGAAACGCACGTTGCCGTCGAAGTCAAAGGTGAGCTCGTGATCGTCCATCACATGCAGGACGACCAGTTCGTGCTTGCGGTAGCCGAAATGGTAGAGCGACTTGAGAAGCGCGTCCGCGTCTTCCGTAAAGAGATCGGAAATGAGAATCACGAGTCCGCGCGCGGGAATACGCTCGGCGATGTCGTTCACGACCGGCGCGGGATCGGTCTCGCCGCCCGGCGTCAACTTGTCGATCGTCTCGAGGATGTGGCGGAGATGTCCCGCCGAGGACCTGACCGGCAGATAGTCGCGCACCTTCGTGTCGAACGTGACAAGGCCAACGCCGTCCTGCTGTCCCGTCAGAAGATGGGCGAGCGCGGCGGTCAGATAGCGCGCGTAGTCGAACTTCTGCGCGTAGGCCATCGAGCCGGAGCAGTCCAGGAGGATCGTCGCACGAAGGTTCGACTCCTCCTCGTACTGGCGGATATAGTACTTGTCCTTACGACCCAGCACCTTCCAGTCCAACGTGCGCAGGTCGTCACCCGGCATATACTGCCGATGTTCGGCGAATTCGACGGAATTGCCCTTCTTCGGCGAACGATGGCGGCACGAGATGAAGCCGGCCTTCATCGTCCGCCCGAAGAACTCGCACCGCGAAACAACCGCCGTGAGGTCCGCCGGCAGCCACTTCAGATAATCTGGAATACCTCCTGCCACCTACGACCTACTTGCTCAAATCTCCAAATCCAGCGTCGGCTTCAGTTCCTTGAGGAGCATGCCGACGAGATCGTCGGAAGTGACCCCGGCCGCTTCGGCCGCGAACGTCGTGAGGACGCGATGACGGAGCACCGGCAGGGCCACGGCCGCGACGTCCTTCATCGTGCAGTGGTGGCGTCCGTGCAGAATCGCCCAGGCCTTCGCGGCGTTGATGAGCGAGATGCCCGCACGCGGACCCGCACCCCAGCCGACGAGCTCCTTGACGAAATCCGGCACGCCCGGTTCTTTCGGACGCGACAGGCGCGCGAGCGAAGCGGCGTACTTGATGACGTGCGGCGCGACCGGCACGCGCGTGACGACATCTTGCAGTTTCATGACCGTCTCGCCGTCCAGCACCTTCTCGAGCTTGACGCGCTTTCCGGACGTCACGTTGCGGATGATCGCCTCCTCGTCCTCCGCGCCCGGATACTTGACGATAATGTTGAAGAGGAAGCGGTCCATCTGCGCCTCGGGAAGCGGATACGTACCTTCCTGTTCGATCGGGTTCTGCGTCGCCATCACGAAGAACGGCTCGGGCAGGTTGTAGGTCTTCGTGCCGACGGTGATGTGATGCTCCTGCATCGCCTCGAGAAGCGCGGCCTGCGTCTTCGGCGGCGTACGGTTGATCTCGTCCGCGAGAAGCATGTTCGTGAAGACAGGACCTTCCACGAAACGGAAGGTCCGGCCGCCCGACTCCTTATCCTCCTCCAGGACGTCCGTACCGGTGATGTCGCTCGGCATGAGGTCCGGCGTGAACTGCACGCGCTTGAACTGGAGATCGAGGACCTTCGAGAGCGTCGAGACGAGCAACGTCTTGGCAAGGCCCGGAACGCCCATCAGAAGGACGTGTCCACGTGCGAAGATCGCCGTCAGCACGAGCTCGATCACGTCCATCTGTCCGATGACGACCTGCGAGAGATTCGCCTTGGCGGACTCGAACTTCTCGTTAAGCAGCTTGATGAGCGCGACGTCATCCGCACTCATCTCCGGCGGCGGCGCATGATCGACGACAATCGCACTCGGCTTCGGCGCCGCGACGGGCGCCGGCTTTTCCACCGCAACCGGTTTCGACACGCTTTCGAGTTCGATCTTGGCCTCAACCGTGCCGAACTTGATGCGGTCGCCCGAGTTGAGCGCGACGGACGAAATCTTCTCGCCGTTCACGAATGTCCCGTTCGTCGATCCGAGATCCCGAAGCGTCCACACGTCCTTCGAACAGCTGATGAACGCATGCAGGCTCGAGACGTCCCCATGCGGAATGGCGAGCTGACACTGGCTCGCATCGCGGCCGATCTTCACGCCCGCTTCCGGCAACGCATACGCCGTCTTCTGGTCATTGACCGTGATCGTCAGTTTGGCTTTCATCGAGCTCATCTCCTCCTCATAAAATTGTCTTAACTTTCAAATTATACCAAACCACCAGTCTGGAGAGGTATACACGAAAGTGACGGTCAGCGCAATAGGGCAATGGACAGCGCGCTTCCCAACGCGAGGATCAACACAAAACCGACGGTCGGCACGACCGATAGAGCCTGCGGAATCTTCTGCGCCACAGCCGAATGCTGACGGTCGGGATTGCCAAAGACCATACCGACGGCCACCTTGCTCATGCCGGCGAAGACGACGAAGAGGAGCGCCATCACGACGGCGCCGAGTCCCGTCGGGGCCGCGAGGACGAGCCCGAGCTCCGTCAGGAAGAGTCCGCTCGGCGGCATGCCGCAGATCATGAGAATGCCGACCATCCAGATCGCCGCGTGAAGCTTCATCGTGCGCCCGAGGCCGTGAACCTGCGCGATCTGGCGCGTCCCGTACGCGAGCAACAGGTTGCCCGCGACAAGGAAGAGCGTCATCTTCGTCAGCGAGTGAAAGACGATGTGGGCGGGTAGGATGTACTCGGCCACACCGTACCGCAGGCCGTCCCCGGCTGCGGCGCTCGACAGGGCGTAGATGATGAGGGTGAGGCCCATGTGCTCGACCGAGGAGTAGGCGAGCAGACGTTTGAAGTCGGTCTGGCGGACAATGAACATCGCCGCGATCGCGAGCGAGCAGAGGCCGAGCGCGATCATCGCCTGGTCGCAGAACGGACCGATGTGTCCCGGCATGATGACGCGGAATCGCGTGATCGCGAGGAACGAGCAATTGAGCAGCGCGCCCGACAGGAACGCCGAGACGGGTCCCGGTGCCTCGGAGTGCGCGTCGGGAAGCCACGTATGGAACGGCGCAAGGCCCATCTTCGTGCCATAACCGGCAAGGACGAAGATGAAGCCGGGGAGATGCCAGCCCGCAAAGACGAGAAGCGTTCCAAATAGCGCCAGACCAATGCCAACCGAACAGATGAGGAGGTACTTCCACATCGCCTCGACAGACTCCGCCGACTTATGATGGCAAATGAGCGGCGCCGACAGGAGCGTCGTCGCCTCGATCGCGACCCACATCCCCGCAAGGTTCTCAATGAGACACGCCGCGCACATCGCCCCGTAAAAGAGCGTGAGGAGCGCATAATACTTCCACGTCTCCTTCTTCAGTCCAATATAGAAAAACGAGTGAACGGTACACGCGACAAAAAGAACCGTCGTAACAGCCAAAATAAGAAGATTAAGTTTCATCACCATCACTTATCGCTTATCACTTATCACTCTTCATCGCGCCCCCGCGCGATGAAGATGCCCGACATCGCCCAATCGATTCAACTTGTCCGTATCGATCGAGGAGAACGTGCGGTTAATCTCGAAGATCGCGATGCCGAGAATGAAGACGAGGACAAACACGTCGAGGAGAATGCCGAGCTCGACGATGAACCCGTACTCCATCGCGATGGACGCCGCAAAGACGCTGATGCCGTTCTCGAAGACGAGGAAGCCGAGCACCTGCGTGATCGCCTTGCGGCGCGAGACGATGAGGAAGAGTCCCGTCGCGATCGTCGCGAACGCAAGCGGCACCGCGAGGCGCGTTGCAACCGCGCAGTCGATGCCCTTCATCTCGCAGAAGTAAAAACTCGCAAGCGTGATCGCAAAGACGATCGCGACCGACTTGCCGAAGCTGACGAGCGGCTCAAGTTCCTTCACGGCTTTCGACTTCTTGAGCGCGTACGTGAGAAGGATCGGCATCAGGCCGCCCTTCACGAGCATGTTAATCGCGGAGAGGCCGAAGTGCTCGCCCGTGAGAAGATACGGCAGAAGTCCGATCAGAAAACCCTGCAGCCCGACGATACGGATGGCGGTCGGCAGGTGCGAGACGCCCGCAAGGGCCAAGTTGACGACGACGAGCGTCGCGAGGAAGATGTCACAGAATAAGTTCATTTCACCAACGCCTCCATCACCAGGGCCAGTACCGCACACGCAAAGGCGCACGCCAGCACGAACGGGGTGCGCGTGAAGCGCATCCGCGCCATCGAGCTTTCAACCGCGCCGATCACGAGTCCCATCGCGAGCGTCGCCACGTAAAAGAGCGGCGTGAACACGGGTATCGGGAAGACGAGCATCACGACGAACGCGCTGAAGAGCCAGAGCTTGAGCGACGCCGTGTAGAGAATGAGCGCGAGATCGGGACCCGAATAGTCGAGGATCATCGCCTCGTGGATCATCGTGAGTTCCAGGTGCGTCTCGGGATCGTCGAACGGCACACGGCAGTTCTCCGAGAGCATCACGAGGAACGCCGCGACCGCCGCGAGGATAAGCGGCACCGCCGCTGCGGCCTCTTCGCCGGCCGTTGCCGTCAGGAAGCCCGTCAGCGTCGCGTCGTGCGTCATCAGCGCGAGAAACGCGATGAGCGCGAAGACGATCACCTCGACGAGCGCCGAGAACTGCACCTCGCGCGCCGAGCCCATGTCCGGAAACGCGCTCGCCACGTCCCGCGCCGCGAGCACCGTGAAGAACCGCGCCGCGCCGAGGAGGTAGAAAAAGAGAATGACGTCACCCGTGAACGAGACGCTCGCTTCGGCTCCGCCAAGCGGAAAGAGCGTCGCCGCCGCGACGGTCGCGGTGATCCCGACGAGCGGGGCAATCGCGAAGATCCAGGTCGCGTTCGTCGAACGGACCGTCCCCTTCTTCATCAGCTTGAAGAGATCGAAGTAGAGCTGGAACACGCTCGCGCCGCGGCGTCCCGCGAAGACGGCCTTCGTCTTGTTGACGAGGCCGACGAGAAGCGGCGCGAGGAGAAAGGTCAACGCAAGGTTCATACGAAAGCCCCCCAGACGAGCAGGACGAGGATCGCGACGATCATCATCAGGATGTAAAGATGGAGCGAGCCGTTCTGCAGCAGGTGGACACGCTGGAAGAGCCGAGCCGCCGTATGGAAGATCGGATTCCAGAAGCGGGCGAGCCCCGCGTCATCCGTCTCGGTCGCAACGGCCGCGTCGCCGGGGAACGGTCCCTCGGGACGCTTCACGTGAACGCGCGGCTTGAGGACGTCCTTGAATGTGTCCGCAAGCGGCTGCGAGAACGCCGTCCCCGTCCACGCCATCCGTGCCGTCGGCTCGGCGTAGCCGCAGTCCCACGTGAGGTTTCGCTGATTCACCCGGCCGCGCGGCAATACGTAGCGGCGGACCAGCCAGAGGAAGTCAAGTAGCACCACGACAGGTGCCATCAGGACGAGGTTCGGGATGAAGAGAAGGATCTGCGCGACGATCATCTGCTTCGGCGTCTCGGCGATCTTCGCGTCGTCGTAGCGCGGCGCACCGAGGAACGTGGCCGAGACAACCTTCGCGTATGCCGCCGCCGCGATGCCGCCGGTCGTCGCGAGCACGATCAGGATGAGCGCCGCCGGCAGGACAAGCACGTGGTTCGCGAGCGCCGTCACCGCCGCCGCGTAGATGCAGAATTCGCTCAGGAACGCCGGGAGCGGCGGAAGCCCCGAGAGGCCGAAAGCGTTCATCGTGAAGAGCGAGCCCGTCCACGGCATCTTCTTGAGGAGGCCGCCCAGCTTGTCGCAGTCCAGCGTGCCCGTCATCCGCAGCACCGAACCCGCGCCGAGGAAGAGTCCGCCCTTGAGGACGGCGTGGTTGAGGACATGGAGTGCCGCGCCGACCATGCCGAGCCAGGAAATGGTCTCGCCGGCGCCGCCGCAGCCGTCGTGAAGCGATTCGCCAAATATCCAGAGCGAGACGCCGAACGCGATGACGCCCATGTTCTCAACCGACGAAAATGCGAGGAGCTTCTTGATGTTGCGCTGCGGGAGCGCAAAGAGGATGCCGCCGAGCGCGGCGAGTCCGCCGAAGACAAGCATCGACCAAGCGACGTGGTGTTCAAGCGCGGCCGTGTGGATCGGCAGCCAGCGCACGAGGCCATAGAAGCCGAGTGGAATCATCGCGCCCGACATGACGGCCGACGCCGGGGCGGGTGCTGCGGGATGCGCCTCTGGGAGCCAGACGTGGAACGGTGGAAAGCCGATCTTGAGGCCAAACCCAACGAGCGCGAGATACCAGATCGCCGCCCAGTTCGGATCGGGACGCTCCGAGGCGACGCCGGCGAGAATCAGGAAAACCGCGCCCGCGTGACACGCGAGCAGATAGATCCACGTCGCCTTGCGCGACTCGGGCGAGGCGCTCTCGAAGCCGACCAGCCCCGAGGAGAAAAGTCCCATTGCCTCCCACGCGAGGATGAAGGCGAACTTCGTCGGCGCGAGAATAACCCCAGTCATCGCCGCGAGCGTGCCGAGGAAATAGAAGTAAAACCATCCCTGCCGCTTCTTGCCGTCCCCGTGCAAATACCCGGTTGCGTGCAAAAGCGCAGCGACGCCGATCCAAGCGATCGGCGTCAGAAACAAGATTTGATCCAACGTCAGTTGCATAATAGACGTGTATTATACCATTTTTTCCAAATTGTCTTGGAATCGTACTCGGTCAGTCAACACCGCTCTTATGGGAACAAAAGTCAAGGGCAAATCGCG
>CAMAHK010000021.1 GCA_945834475.1 uncultured Verrucomicrobiota bacterium | reverse complement strand
TGACGACAAAGGGAATCGAGTTCAGTTACTCAACTGGCAAACTCGGGTTATATCAAAATTTGCCTGATAAGACCATCAAACGAACGAAATATCTTCGCAAGGATCCTACCGACCAGTGGCTCGGCGTGCGAGTCTCCGTCCAGTTCTCGGCCCGCGCCGTCGGACGGATGGATGCGGTCAGGGCGAACGCCTCCCCCAGAGCGACGCGAACGTCTTCGTTCATCAGCGCACGCGACTAGGAAACGAAGAACGGCGTGCCGGACTTCGAGAGCAAGTCAATCCACTGACGTTGACAAAAAGAATTACGGCTAGTCAAGTCGCGGCAGCCGCCGGCGTTTCGGTCGGCGCGGCCAGTGTTGTCCTGAACGGCGGAACGAAGAAAATCGGGGTCAGTGAGAAGACGCGTGCGCGTATTCTCGAGGCCGCACAAAAGCTGGGCTACCGCATCAACCCTGCCGCGCGGGCGACTCGCACAGGCAAGTTCGGTGCCGTCGCGCTCCTGCTTAGTCATCCCTGCCTGAAACCTGATCGTGGCGCTTGCCGATCACCTTTGCCCTTCACGCCCTTCTTCTGATCCGCCACTGGAACAGTGGCAAATGGCTGTGAGTAACATATAAAACGAGAGGAGCCGCCGAAGCGACCCCTCTCGTTTTCAGAAGCAGATTTCCTTCTTCGTCCTAGGCTCAGACAACGATGTCCCACCCGCGGTAGTCCGTACGCTTCGTGGAGATGCCCTTGCAGTTGCAGCCCTTAATCTCCATGTTCACGGGATCCCAGTCAAAGCCCGTGTCGTACTGGTACGACATGTTGCAGAGGAGGCAGAGCGTACCACTGCGGCCGCCGACTTCGGCGGGCGAGATCGTCATCTTGCGCGAGTCAACACATTCGCAGAAGTTTTGGATCTGATTCGGGCTGACATAGAGGTCGGCCTTCTTGATCTCAGCCGCGTAGGTCTTCTCGAGGAGGTCGAGCGTCGCGTCAAGGCGGTTGTCCTTCTTGACGGCCGCGTCGGTGCCGTAGTCCTTGCCGACGGATTCCGCAACAATCTTGTCCTTCATGTACGTAACGTCCTGAAGGCCCTTACGGATCTCTTGGGTCGGCTTCTGCGCCGTCGCGTCAAAGCCCGTCCAGAGCGCGATCTTACCGCGGTTGACGGCGACAATACCCTTGGTGCCGTAGAAGACCGTGCCCCACACGCCAAACGGACCGTGATAGAGCTCGATGTCGCTGCCATCCTTCTTGGACTTGAAGAGCATCTTCATACCGAACTGGCGGCGGCCGCCGTGGAAGAGATCGGTCGAATACGGCTCGTCGGAGCGAATGATCTTGTACGGACCCGAATCGTCCATATCAATGCCCCACTGCGCGATATCGAGGTGGTGAGCCCCCCAGTCACCGTTGTAGCCCGAGCCGATGTCGTCGTCAAAGCGCCAGAACATCGGATAGAACTTGTTCACGCCAACCGGCGCAAGCTGGTTCGAGTACGGACGGTACTTCGCCGGGCCAAGCCACATGTTCCAGCCCCACGCGCCGAGCTGCTCAAAGCCCTCGGACTCCTTCGCCGCGTTCTCCGGAACGTCGAAGAAACGGACAGGATGGGACGGACCGCCGAGCTTCTTGCCGCCGATGCCGTAGTTCGCGTCCACGTACTTGACATCGCCGATCACGCCGCCGCGCACGAGCGAAGCCGCCGTGTGGAAGACGCGCCAGGAACGCTGCATCGAACCCGTCTGGAAGACGCGACCGTACTTCTTCTGGGCGGCCATCACCTTCTTAGCTTCGTCGATCGTGAACGTCAGCGGCTTTTCGCAGTAGACATCCTTGCCGTGCTTCATCGCCTCGACGGAAATGTAGGCGTGCCAGTGGTCCGGCGTCGCGATACAGACCGCGTCGATCATCGGATCCTTGAGCACGTCACGGAAGTCCGCGACCGACGCGCACTTCGAACCATCCTTGTAATAGTTGTCGACCGTCGCGGCGCTGTCATCGCGACGCGTCTTGTCGCAGTCGCAGATGCAGACGACACGGACGTTCGGCTGGCGGAGGAATTCCGTCAACAGGAAACGCCCCTGAATGCCGATGCCGATCATCGCGACGGTGCGCTTCTCGCCCGCTTTGAGCGGGCGAACCCCCATCTTGCTGGTCGCACAGCCAGCGAGAGTGGCGGCTGCCGCGCTGCCGAGAAGGAAATGACGACGGTTGATGTTCATTAGTTGAGGCCTTTCGCCTTGAGGAAGTTATAGGAAGGAAGCACCGCCGAGAGATCCTCGAAGTGGCGCTCGCATTCGACGACGTACCACTGCACGCCGTCCTTCTCGGTGACCGGAATGAGATCGTCCCACGCAACAGGCGTCGCGCAACGGACGCCGTTCTCGTCGCAGCCGGGCTGTCCGAGGATCGCGTCAAACTGCTTCACGCCCTTGCCCATGCCGTTCTCCTTGGCGTGGAGGGTCGGCGAGCGGTGCGGATACTTCTTGTACTGGGCCATCGGGGTGACACCCTCGATGAAGTCGCCCGCACAGGTCGTCCAGCCGACATCCTGCTCCATGCAGACATTCGCATTCGTGTTCGAGAAGAAGTAGTCCCAGAACGACGTGCCGTCCTGCATGCGGATCGCATGTTCCCACGTGTGGTTGTGGAGGCCGATCATGCACCCCATCTTCGCCGCGTCGACAGCCGCCTTGTTATAGAACTCGGTGAGCTTCTTGGTGAAGTCGTCGATCTCCTGCGAGGGCTTGCCGGCCTCGCCTCCCTGCCCCGTCGACCAAGTACAACCGGGAGGGAAGTTGCCGCCACCGGGACAAATGATGAGGTTATTGCCATACGACATGTTGAAGTCACACGTCTTCTTGAGAACTTCCGGATTATACGTCCAGGCCTTCGTGTCAAAACCGTAGGACGCATTGCTGACGTGCGTACCGCAGGCTTTGAGACCGGCGTTGTCAAGCGCGGCCTTGAGCCCCTTCGGATTGTTCGCGTACTGGTAGTAACCGGCAAACTCAACGCCCTTGAAGCCGATGGCGGCCACGTTCTCGAGAGCCTTATCAAGACCGACGCCCTCGAGAATCACCTTACCATCCTTATCCTTGACACCGCCGATGTACTTGTGCAGCGAATAGAGCTGAAGGGCGATCTTCGCCTTCTTGGGACCGCAGCCCTTCATCGGCGGACGGCACACACAACCCGGAAGCGCGACCGCGGCCGCGCCGAGCCCGAGGCTCGAGAAGAATTCACGACGAGAAACGTTCATTATTTTTTCCTTTCTTTAACAAGTGGTCTGGAGATCGCTTCCCCATTTTAGAAGGCGAAGCCTTCGCGGATGTACGGCTTGACGAGCGCATTCGCGCAGTCGAGATCGAACTTCTGAGACTTGGCGCACCAATTGAGCTTCTTGCCTGGCAACTGCTGCGCGACACAACCAACGAGAATGCCTTCCATTTGCGGAATGCAGTACTCGATATCGGAGAAGCAACGCGAATGCGTCTGCTCAAAGACAGGGCCTTCGCCGTTGATCGCGTCGAGGAATTCGATGTAGTGGCCGTTCGCAAAGCCCTTCATCTCGACGGAGCTCTTCTGGTCCTTCGCGACCGCCTCGCCGATCTTCGGAATCCACGTGCCGACAACCTTCGCGGCCTCGTGCTGGAAGACGTCGATGAACTCCTTATCCTCGTTGAGCGCAATCGCGCACTTCGCACCGTAGTCGTCCTGCATGAGGACACAGCCCTTCGTGCCGATGATGTAGCAGCCCGTGTTGGGAACCTTGCCGCCGTTCTTCGCCGCGTACTTCGGCATGATCTCTGGCGAGGGCTTCTCGTCACCATCATACCAGTAGAGCGTGACCGCCGGGAGCTTCGCGCCCTTGAGCGTGCCGTACTTGGCCGTGCGCTCCTTATACGTAAGCTTCACGATCGACTTCACCGGGTAGATGAGATCGCTGTGCCCCTCAATCATCGTGCACTCCGCATCGGAAACGCCGCCGAGCTCAAGTCCGCGGAATGGCAGATTCATCGTGTGGCACGCCATGTCGCCGAACGCACCTGCGCCGAAGTCGACCGAACCGCGCCAGTTGAACGCATGGTAGACATTCGGAGCGATCTTCCAGTCGTTGTGGAACGGGCCAAGATTGTCCGGGAACTTGCCGAGGTACGGACGGTCCTTAGCCGGCCCGAGATAGGCTTCCCAATTGAGTCCCGCCGGAATCGGATCGCCCTTGTCGCCGCGGCTCTTGATGTAGTCGGCGAGCACCTTGCCCTGCGGCCACACGGGACGGTTCGTCCACACGTGAACTTCCTTAACCTCGCCGAGGATGCCGGACTGAAGGACTTCCGTGCAGCGACGCATTGAATCGAGCGACGAACCCTGATTGCCCATCTGGACGACAACACCGTATTCTTTCGCCGTCTTGTTGAAGTAGTCAAGTTCCCACAACGTGCGGACGAGCGGCTTCTGCACGTAGACGTGAATGCCCTGCTTCATCGCCTGGATCGCGACCGGCGCATGAATGTGATCGGGCGTCGAGATCGTCATCGCCTGGACGCTGAGAACGCCGCAGTTGTCGAGCAACTTGCGATAGTCGGTGAAGAACGGGATCTTCGAAAGATCAAGATCGAAGTTGTTCTTCTTGAGCTGCTCCTGCGCCTTCGCGAGCTGCGTCGCATCGGCATCACACAGCGCGACGAGTTCGGCCTTGCCCGACTGAATCATCGGGAACCAGTCCGAAAAACCCTTGCCCATGATGCCGACCGCGGCAAGACGGATCTTCTTGGCATCTGCACACGTCGGGGCAATCGAAAAGCAACCGCCAGCCGCCAGCGTCGAAACGCCCGCGAGTCCACGAATGAAATTTCTTCGGCTCGTATTAATCATTGTTTGTTTCCTTATGTTCGAGCAAATGTTTAGGCCCGAAGGTAAGCCGAGTAGCACCGATACGTCTGATAGCAGTCTTCCTTCGACACGATTTCCCAGGGCGCGTGCATATTCCACATCGGCGTACCCATGTCGAGCACCTTCATGCCGAAGCGCGACATGTACTGCGCGATCGTGCCGCCGCCACCCTTTTCCATCTTGCCGAGCTCGGCCATCTGCCACTTGACGTCGCCCTTCGCCATGATGTCGCGAATCTGGGCGACGAACTCGGGACCGCAGTCGCTCGAACCGCCCTTCGACGTGCCGCCCGTGTACTTCGACGCCGCAACGCCCTTGTGAAGATGCGCACCATTGCCGGTCGAGTCGACGTCCGGGAAGTGCGGATCGATCGCGGCCGTGACGTCGGCCGAGAGCATCGAGGACTTCTCGAGCGCCCGGCGCACCATAATGTCGCGCGCGTTCTTCTCCTGACGCTCAATCAACTCGGCGACCGTGTTCTCGAAGAACGAGCTCTGCATGCCCGTCGAACCCATCGAGCCGATCTCCTCCTTGTCGCACATGAGAATCGAAGCCGTCTGGTCTAGCACTTGGTCGGACGCATTAATGAGCGCCTTGAGCCCCGCGAACGAGCAGACGCGGTCATCGTGGCCGTAGCCCGTGATGAGCTCGCGGTCAAGGCCGAGCTCACGCGGCAGCCCAGCCGGGACGATCTCAAGTTCAGCGGAGAGGAGATCCTCCTCGTCGATCTTGTACGTCTTCTTCAGGTACGCGACAAGCGCATTCTTGTCTGCCTTGGGAGAGTCGTCTTTCTCCTCCTTCTCTCCCTTCACCTTCTCACCGCTCACCTTCTTCGGCGTCGACCACGCGATGACATCAAGGTCTTCCGCTGGGAAGAACTCGTCACGCTTGCCCTTCGCCTGGTCGTAGCCGAGGTGCGGCAGAATGTCGGAAATCATGAAGACGGGATCGCCCGGCTCGTCGCCGATCGCAACCTGAACTTTCGTGCCGTCCTTCTTGACGACGGTTCCATACAGGGCGAGCGGAAGCGTCAGCCACTGGTACTTCTTGATGCCGCCGTAGATGTGGCAGTCGAAGTAGACGTGCGCGCCCTTCTCGTAGAGCGGTTTCGGCTTGAGGTCGAGCCGCGGGGCATCGGTATGGCCGCCGACGACCTTGAGGCCGACTTCGGAAATCTTCTTCTTGCCAATGACGGCCGCCATGATCGTGCGATCCTCGTAACCGCGGTAGACCTTGTCGCCCGCCTTGAGCACCTTGAACGTAGAGATTTCCTTGAAACCCTTCGCCTTCAGGAGACGGACGCTCTCGGCATAGCTCCGCCGCTCCGTCTTCGCAAGCCCCAAATACCGCATGTACTCGCTGCAGTATTTATCTTTGGACATATAATCAATTTTCATTGGGAGAAATTATATCTCATCTAGCAATCGAAATCAAGCGGAAATTGGAACCCCGGGTGTGATTTTCCCGTGTAACATCCACTCCCCTTTAAGGATTTCAAAATGCCGAAAAATCACACCCATCAAAGGGATGTCACCTGAGAAAATCGCACCCAAAGTGTACCCTTGCTCATTAAAGGGACTATCCCTGTCGGACCGATCATGCCCAGGTGATCGTCCCATCGCGAGCCGTGACGCGGATCGTGGCACCGGGGAGATAGGCTCCGGCAACGATCTTTTTCGCGATCGGATTCTCGAGGTCGCGCTGGATCGCGCGCTTGACGGGACGCGCCCCGTAGGCGGGGTCGTAGCCGTCGCGTACGAGAATCTCCATCGCCGCGTCGTCGACGTCGAGTTTGAAGTCCTGTTCCGCAAGCCGCTTCTCGAGATCGGCCAGCTGGAGCTTCACGATCGCACGGATCTGGTCTTCGTTCAGGGACGCGAACTCGAGCGTTTCGTCGAGACGGTTGAGGAACTCGGGACGGAACAGGTCCTTCAGCGACTCCTTCGGCGCGTTCGACGTCATGATGACAACCGTGTTCTTGAAGCTGACCGTACGGCCGTGGCTGTCGGTGAGGCGTCCGTCGTCGAGCACCTGCAGAAGCAGGTTGAAGACATCAGGATGCGCCTTCTCGATCTCGTCCAGAAGGACGACCGAGAACTGCTTGCGCCGGACGGCCTCCGTGAGCTGTCCACCGTCCTCGAACCCAACGTAACCGGGAGGCGCGCCGACAAGGCGCGAGACCGCGAACTTCTCCATGTACTCCGACATATCGAGCCGCACCATCGCATTCTCGTCGTCAAAGAGCTCCTGAGCGAGCGCTTTCGCCAGCTCCGTCTTACCGACGCCCGTCGGCCCGAGGAAGAGAAACGCGCCAACGGGACGGTTCCGGTTCTTGATGCCGGCCCGCGAACGGATCACCGCGTCCGCAACCGCGTCAACCGCCTTGTCCTGTCCGATCACGCGCCGGTGCAGGATCTCCGCCAGCCGCACGAGCTTCTCGCGCTCGCCTTCGACGAGTTTCGTCACGGGAATGCCGCTCCAGCGCGAGACGACCTCGGCGATCTCATCGGACGTCACGACCTCACTGAGGAGCGCCGCGTCACCCGTCTTAAGGGACGCCTCGTGCTCCTGTAGTTTCTTTTCAAGCGCCGGGATATCTCCGTACTGCAGCTTCGCTGCCGCATTGAGATCGCCATTATCCACAGCCTGCTGATGGCGGATGCGCGCCTGCTCGAGGTCCGCGCGCACCTTGCGCACCTCCTCGATGGCCGCCTTTTCGCGCTTCCACTGCGCCGTCATCGCGTCGGCCTTCACCTTGAGTCCCTTCAGCTCGGCCTGCAGCTCCTCGAGCCGCTTCGCGGAATTCGGGTCCTTCTCCTTCTTAAGCGCGATCTCCTCGATCTCCAACCGGCGGACGTGACGCGAGATCTCGTCCAGCTCCTGCGGACACGAATCCATCTCCGTACGGATGCGGGCGCACGCCTCGTCCAAAAGGTCGATCGCCTTGTCGGGAAGGAAGCGGTCTTGGATGTAGCGCGACGAGAGCGCCACCGCACTCACAAGCGCCTCGTCGCGGATGTGGACGTTATGGTATTTCTCGAAGCGCTCCTTGATGCCGCGGAGAATCGAAATCGCGTCCTCTTCGCTCGGCGGATCGACGGTGACGGGCTGGAAGCGGCGCTCGAGCGCGGCATCCTTCTCCATGTACTTGCGGTACTCGTCCAGGGTCGTCGCGCCGACGCAGTGGAGCTCGCCGCGCGCCAGCATCGGCTTGAGCATGTTGCCCGCGTCGCTCGAGCCTTCGGTCTTGCCCGCGCCGACAATCGTGTGGATCTCGTCGATGAAGAGGATGATCTTGCCCTCCGACTCGCGAATCTTCTTGAGGACGGCCTTGAGCCGCTCCTCGAACTGTCCGCGATACGACGCGCCCGCCATCAGCGCGGTCATGTCGAGCGAAAAGACCATGCGGTCGCGCAACCCCTCCGGCACATCGCCACGCACAATGCGCTGCGCGAGCCCTTCCACAATCGCCGTCTTGCCGACGCCCGGCTCGCCGATCAGCACCGGGTTGTTCTTCGTCTTGCGCGAAAGAATCCGCACCACGTCGCGGATCTCCGTGTCACGCCCGATCACAGGATCGAGCTTGCCCGACCGCGCCAGGGCGGTCAGGTCGCTGCCATACTTTTCCAGGCAGTTGTTCGTATCTTCAGCCGGATCAAAACTCGCAGTCATCTTAAATTCCCCTTTCCTTGGCAATCATCTGCAAGAACATATGCAAAATCCGTGCCAAAATCAAGATACGGGACATTCTGACCTAATCCGATCCCTTTTCGTGACAACTTGTCGCGTCAACCGTGGCGATCCTGCGCCATTCGGCAAGGATCGCGGCATTGTACTTCTTGCTTTCAGAGAAGCGGATCTTCTTCGCCTCGTCAAACGCCGCAATCACGCGTGCGGCGAGCGCTCGATACTCGGGCTTCTCCGCCGCCGCGGCGCGCTGACGGAGCAGCCGCGTCGTGTCGACCGATAGCCGTCCCATACGCACGTTATAGTTGCTCACGGGATCGTCCTTCGTCAGGCGTTCGGCCTCATCCCAGAGCCGCGACGCATGCTCGAGAAACGCATCGGGCAGGAGCGGCGAACGGGCACTCTCGTAGATGCTGAGCGGACACCCGGGAACGTTCTCGCGCGGCAGGGCGTGAAGCTCGTCGAAGTACTGGCGAACGACGGCCGACGCCGCGCCGTAATACCCGTCGAAGAACTGGCGGAGAAGCGGCTCCACGGGCAGGTCCGGATTCCACATCCACTTGGCCAGCAGCCAGGACTTCAACTCAGCGAAGTCGGCGTGGCGACCCTGATAGGCCCCCTGCTCGAACAGCGATTTCACCTTGTTCGCGCGAAACGTGCGGATGTTCTCCTGTAGCGCCAGAACGTTCGGAAACGGATAGAGATAGTCGGCAAAGTTCGTCGTGTAATCCCAGACGTAGAGCTGGTCGGTCTGCGCGGCCCATCCGCGGAGATCGTCGAGAAACGACCGATTCGCCGCATACGTGCTCGTGGCGAGCGGATGTCTGAACTCGCACTCGATCGAACAGAGGCACGGCATCACGTTCGGGCGCACCCGCGTCTTCTTCGGGGGCTTGCGCGTGTACTGGTACGCCAGCGTCTCGATCACCTTGTCGGGATACTTCTTTGCAACCTCGTCCGCGACCGCGTTGACGAAGCGAATCATCGTCCCGGCATGCGACTCCTCCTCGGCGTCAACCGCCGCGCAGTTGGTGCACGTACAGTAGTAGCCCCAGTCATTCTGGGAGACGCCGAAGTACTTCGCCGTTGGATTCGCCGCGATGCGGGCGAGGACTTTCTCGGTAACGATCCGGAGAACTTCCGGATTCGTCAGGCAAAGCTGCGTCCGTCCCTTTCGGCGTTGACCCTCCCACGCACTGTAGTATTCGGGATGAGTTGCGAAATACTCGTCCTGCGGCACCAACAACTCGAAGGTATGGCAGTTCCTCAGCTTCGTGTCGAAAAGATGCGAACAGCCGCCGTGCCGTTCCTGCAACTGCGACGAATTGACCTTCAGCCGCGCCGCAAAGTCGGGATCGTTCATCACGTCGAACCAGTACGGCTGACGCATCTCGAACGCGGGCGTCTGGACCTCGTCCAGTCCCTCCGGTAGGCACAGCGCACCATTCGGCGGCACGATCGTCGTATTGATCGACAGCCAGGAGATCCCGCCAAAGCGCTCGAGCGCGTCGTAGACGCCGTAAAGGACACCGCGCCGGCCGCCCGAGACGACCAGCCGGCCGCCGACATTACGCAGGCGGAAACCATCCTCGCCAAGCGTATCATCGCGGACGATCTCCAACTCGGGCGCCGGCGCACCCGTCAGCCTCGCCGTCCAGACCGCGTATTCTTCGGCGGCATACTTTTCGGAGGGACGCGGCTCGCCCGGCAAGACCGTCGTCCCGAAGAGCGCCGTCAAAGGCCAAGACAGGACGAAAAAGAGATGCGGCATGCCCTTAATCCCAGAAATAAACGAGCAACGTCGCCCAGGCGATTCCCGTGACCATTCCCCAGAGAACTTCCGTCCGTGTGTGCCCCAGCAACTCCTTGAAACGCTGCTGAGGCTTGAACTTGAGTTCCTTGATGTCACGTACAATCGCATTGAGAACCTTCGCGTGCTCGCCCGCCGCGCGCCTAACCGTCGCCGCATCGAACATCGTCACGATCGCAAAGCCGATTGCAAAGATCGTGATCGGCGCGTCAAACCCCTCGGTGTAGCCGAGACCGAACGCCAAGGCCGAAACGGCCGCCGAATGGCTTGAGGGCATTCCGCCCGTCCGCAGGAGATAGGCGAAGTCAAACGTATGCGTCTTGCGCCAGGCGAGCGCGGACTTGATGAGCGAAGCGACGATCCAGCCGCCGAGGCCGCACCAATACCACTTCGCGCAGAACATGCGCCAGACGTCCCAATGCTGGATCGCGGCAAAGCTCACGACTTCTCCTCCAGCGCGGCCTTGAGCCGCTCGTCGAGGTCGTGGGCGCGAAGCGCCGAAAGAACCTCTTCGACCTCGCCGTTGATGATGCGGTCGAGCGCGTAGAGCGTCAGCCCGATGCGGTGGTCGGTGAGGCGGTTCTGTGGGAAATTGTACGTGCGGATCTTCTCCGAGCGGTCGCCCGAACCACGGAGCTTCAACCGGTCGCCGCCAATCTTCGCCTCTTCCTCGCGGCGGAGATGGTCGAGGATACGCGCCTTCAATGTCGCAAAGCACTTCTCACGGTTGCGGATCTGGCTGCGCTCGTCCTGACACGTCGCGACAAGCCCCGTCGGCAGGTGCGTCATGCGCACGGCCGATTCCGTCTTGTTGACGTGCTGGCCGCCCGCGCCGCCCGCACAGAAAAGGTCGATGCGGATATCCTTCTCGGGAATCTCCAGGTCGTCTCGCTCGTCCGCCTCGGGGAAGACGACGACCGTCGCCGCGGACGTGTGGATGCGCCCCTGCGTCTCGGTCTCGGGGACGCGCTGCACGCGATGGGCGCCCGACTCGAAGCGCAAGGTACCGTAGGCGTCTTCGCCCTGCACGGTGAAGACGACTTCCTTATAACCGTCAAGGGAGGTCTCCGCCGCGTTCATCACGGAAATCTTCCAGCCCTTCGCCTCCGCGTAGCGGCTGTACATGCGGAAGAGGTCGCCCGCAAAAAGCGCCGCCTCGTCGCCGCCCGTGCCCGCGCGGATTTCGACGACGGCGTTGCGTCCGTCCAGCGGATCGGGCTTCAGCAAAGCCTCGCTCACGTCCTTCTCCGTCGCCTCCTCGAGCTGATAGGCGCACCAGACGTAATCGAGCTTCTTGAGAAACTTATAGTCGGCGAGAACCGTCAGATACTTCCGGCGGTCCGCCAAAACATTCGGGTCGCCGAGCTCCGCTTCAACAGCGGGGAGGCGACCCAGAACGTTTTCGATCTGGTTGGGATCGATCAAGAGATTACTTCGCGAACTTCGCGTAGCGCTTCTTGAACGAGTCAACGCGACCCTCGGTGTCGACCATCGTCTTGGCACCGGTGAAGTACGGGTGGCACGCCGAGCAGGTGTTGACCGTCATCTCCTTCTTCGTGGAACGCGTGTGAAACACGTGACCGCACGCGCAGGTGATGGTGGCGTCTTCGTACTTGGGATGAATATCGCTCTTCATTGTGAAACTCCTTACTTCGTCTCTTCGACGATGGTGACGACCTTGCCGTCCTTGATGAATTTCACCTTGCCGTCCTTGAGGGCGAAGAGCGTGAAATCACGACCCTGACCGACGTTCTTGCCGGGGTGGATCTTCGTGCCGCGCTGGCGGACGATGATCGAACCCGTCGTCAGGAACTGGCCGTCGTAGGCCTTGACGCCGAGGTACTGCGGATTGGAATCGCGACCGTTACGGGCAGATGCGGAAGTAGCCATTTTCTATTCCCTCCTTACGCAATCGCCTTGACCGTCGCAACCGTGAGCTGCTGGCGGTGGCCAACGAGACGGCGGTCGCCTTTGCGGCGCTTCGCCTTGAAATTGATGACCTTCTTGCCCTTGATGACGCCGTCGACCGTGAGGACGACCTTCGCGCCCTCGACGTAGGGCTTGCCAACCTTGAGGGTCGTACCGTCGCTGACCGCGAGAACGGTCGTGAGCTCGGTATCCTGACCCGCTTCGACCGCGATCTTTTCAATCTCGATCTTCTGACCGACCTTGACAAGCGTCTGCTTGCCGCCGGATTCGAGTACTGCGTATGCTTCCATTGTTTGTTGTTTCCTTTTGAGTCCTCGCCTTCCTTGTGGTTTTGCCCACGAAAGGCTGAGTGAAATGGAAGTATATCAAAATCGACCGTCTTCTGTCAATGACCTCTCAATCTGGAAATACTCCGACTCCAGCGTCGTGCCGGCGGCGGCGAGATCGGCGAGGCGGACGGTCTTAACGACGCGGCCGTCGCGGGCAAAGGCGACGTGCGTGCAGAAGCGCTCGAGGTCACCGAGATTGTGCGACGAGACGACGACGGCACTGGTGGCGGCATGTGCGAGAATGAGGTTGCGCATTCGCTGTGCCTCTTCGGGATCGAGTCCGTTCATACGTCCCTCCTGCGGAAAACCGCCGAGCCGAGTGCGAGATAGAAAAAGGCCAATGCGGCGAGATGAACTGCGCCCTGGAAGAACACGGCCGGCGATCGCCGCCAAAGAAGCGTCCAGGCGGATTGCGGCACGAGCACATCCAGATGCCGGATCGTCTCCGGCAGTTCGCAGGCCGACACAAGGTTCCTGAGCGCAACCGGCCAGGCGGCCGCGCCAAGCATCGCGAGAATCCCGAGCGCCGTGCGCCACTCGACGAGCGCGACCGTCCAGACCCGCCTCAGCGACGCGACCATCGCGGACTCTCCTGCAGC
The DNA here is from genome assembly GCA_945834475.1 of uncultured Verrucomicrobiota bacterium. Classification (GTDB taxonomy): domain Bacteria; phylum Verrucomicrobiota; class Kiritimatiellia; order RFP12; family UBA1067; genus UBA1067. Next base: position 19,049 of record CAMAHK010000021.1, on the reverse strand, counting down.
TTGTCCTGCACACTGATCAGCGGCTCGGCGACCATCGGATCAATGAACTCGAAGACCGGCATTTCAGAAACGTCTCCGCGCCGATCTTCCGGCAGCGCCGCACCGATCGAATCATACGTCTCGGCCATCGTCCGCGTGACGTCGCCCATCAGCCGCAGTCCGAGTTCCGGCGTCATCTTCTCCGCCTTCTCGATTTCGGCGGCCAGAGCCTCCATCGAATCGCGAAGCCGCTCATTCATCTCGCCGAGCGCGGCGTCAAACGCGGCGGAGGTCTTCTCGTCAGCAATCGAGAGTTTCTCCTTCCACTGCGCCTTCGCCAGTGCCACGCGCGTGTTCCAAAGTTCAGCCGCCTGCTCAAGACGCGCCCCAAGATCCTCGCGCAAGACCGTCCGCTCCGCACCGCGCTGCGTCTCATCCGCGGCGTCTCCAAGCTCCTCCGTACCGCGGTGCGTCTCGCCCGCGGCGTCTCCAAGCCCTGCCTCTCCCAGCGACGACTTGCTTTTACCCGCCGCGGCCGAGACGGCTCGCGGTACGGCGTTCGTCGTCGGCTTCCGCTTCGCGACGTCCGGAATGTTCGTCAGCTTCGCGAACGCGTCGAAGCCCGTCGTCGCGGCGACCTTGCCTTTCACGGACTCTTCACGCTGGGCCTCCCTGACGCGGCGCAAGTCCGCACGCGGCCCCCAGGACCCCGCGACCAGTCCGACGATCGCCGCCAACGGAACGAGAAACCAGCCCTTCATTTCGCCTCCAGCAAATCCGCCACGCGAGCCGCGGCATCAGGCGTCGCCAGCGTGCGCATCTTCTCGGACATCGCCGCCAGTTTGGACGGATTTTCATAGTGGTTGAGGAGATAACGATAGACCTGGCGCACGGAGAGCTTTACCTGAATGCCCTCGTCGGCGGCACCGCTCGCGGCAAACGCCTCAGCATTGAAGTGCTGATGATCGCGTACGGCCGACGGGAGCGGAATGAGCAACGCCGGCTTGCCGCAGGCCGCGAGCTCAAAGCACGTCGAGGCACCGGCGCGCGCGACTACGATGTCGGCCGAGGCGAAGGCATTCGCCATCTCGCGCTCAAAGGCCTGCACACGGCTCGGCACCTGCGCGCGCGTGTACTCGCCGATGACACGTCCCTCGTCCGCCACGCCCGTCTGGTGAATGACGTAGAGCGGACGCGCCCCTTCGCGGCGCGAGAGATCGTCCTTCAGCATCGTCACCGCCGCGGCCGACAGTTCGTTGACCGCGTGTGCACCCTGGGAGCCGCCGGTGATCATCACGACAAACGCATTCGGAGGGATGAAGTCGAAGCGCTTGCCGGAAGCGATGTCCGCGCGCACGGGGAGTCCTGTCCGAACAGTCTTCACCTCGGGCAGATACTTGGCTGTCACATCGAAACTGATCGCCACCGTCTCCGCGAACTTTGAAAGGAACTCGACCGCCTTGCCAGGCACCGTATTGGCCTCGTGGAGACAGACGCGCACGCCGCAGAGACGCGCCGCGAGGACCGGCGGCAGCGACGAATAACTGCCCATGGCGAGAAGGGCGTCGGGCTTCGCACGCTTCATCTCCTTCCGGCAGCGGAAGATCGACCTGAGAATCGCAAAAGCATTCTTCGCTGACAGTTGACGCGCACCGGTCGAGAAGACGGCCCCCTTCCAGCGTTTCATCACCGATGACTCGATGTCGCGTCCCGAGTCCCAGACCGTGACGTCATGTCCACGCCGCACCAGTTCTTCCGCAACAGCCAACCCAGGGAAGGCATGCCCCCCCGTGCCCCCGCAGGCAACAACAATTTTCATCTTTCGTCCTTAACCTTCACCTAAATTCTTCATCGCAATCACCAATCCCTTTCATTCGGCGGGAGCGGCGCCTTGCGCATCCGCGCCTTCTTGTCCGCCTCGTGTTCGTCATTGCGCTCTTGCGCCTTCTTCAGAATTGCCTCAAGCTCAGGATCCTCCTTCTCCGTACCGTCGCCGTCCTCGGCGACAGGCGTATCCTCGGGCTCCTGTTCGGGATTTTCCTGCTGGGACTCCTGAGACGACTGCGACTCCCGGGACTCCTGATCCTCCTGGGAATCTTGCGACTGCGGCTCCTGCTCTTGCCCTTGACCCTGACCTTGGCCTTGACCCTGACCCTGCCCCGAGTTATCTTTCGGCAGAAGCTCGCGGATTTCGTTGATGATGGCAATCGCCTTTTCCTGCTCGGGCGGCAGGTTCTTCTCGCAACATTCGAGCTGAATCTTCTCCAGCTCCGTCGCCAACGCCGAGACCTTCGCCTGGGCTTCGGCCGTGAACGGCGGCTTGTTCGTGTCGGACTGCGCCTGCTGCTCGTAAGCCCGTGCCCACATCGGGAACTTCGCGCGAAATGCCCGCGTATAATCGAGCGCCTCCGGCTGCCAGGGACGCGTATTAAAAACCTCGACATCCTGCCATGCGTTGGACTGCGCGATGAGATCTTCATCCATCGCCTGCGGCGGCAGAATCGTCAGCTTCAGAAAGCGCGTAAAATCGTGTTCGACCTGACTCAGACTCGCATATGCGTTGCCATCGAGGTCGCCGAGTTCCTTCGCCGCCTTCTTCGTCGCAGCTGCGGCCTGATCGAGCTGCGCGATGATCGTCGCCGCCTGCTGCTCGTTGGTGACGGACTGCGCAATCACCTCCCGTACCGGAACCCACGCGTCCGCCAGCTTCCGCGCTCGTTTCTCATACGCGTCAGCGAGCACCACCGCCTTCGGCGCGGCATTCGTCCGATACGTACCCGAATCCGTGAAAAGCCGTCGTGCGTCCTCCGTCGCCGCCTTCAGGAGCGCGCCCGGATCCTTGCCCTGTGCGCCCTTGAGGATTGCCTCCAGGCGCTTCTGTTCGCGCTCTTCGAGCAAACGATCCGTCGCCCGCGTGAAATTACGGTTCGCTTTCGGGTCCGTCGGATTCGCCCGCAACGCGAGCTGCGCGGCGTTCGCGGCCTCCTCGCGATTGCCGCGCTCGTGCTCAAGCTTCGCGACGACTTCCGCCGCACGGCCCCCATGGGTCTTCGAAAGCATCAAGGGACGCAACACGCGCAAGGCGTTTGTTACGTCCCCGGCGTCGTAATATCCGACGCCTTCGTTCCAGACCTCGACATCCGAAATCGGTTCGTCGGCCCAGGTGACAAGCGCCCCGAAGAGGAGCGCCAGGCAGGCCACGCGCCGCATCAGATGTTCATCTCCGCGCGAATCGCCTTCGCCGCCGCGACGGGATCTTCCGCCGCAAGAATCGGACGCCCGACGACGAGGTGGGTCGCGCCGTCACGGACGGCATCCGCCGGTGTCGCGACGCGTTTCTGATCGCCGACCGCTGCGCCCGCGGGACGCACCCCCGGCGTGATGAAGAGCGTACCCGCCTTCAGGAGCTTCGAAAGGTTACCGACTTCCTTCGGCGAGCAGACCAGACCGTTCGCCCCGTTCTCGATCGCGAACTTCGCCATCGCCTCGACCTGTTCGACCGGCGTACGCCCCTTGATGCCGACGTCCTCAAGATCGGTCTGGTCAAGCGAGGTGAGCACCGTGACCGCCAGGATCTTCGGCGCGGCAGCACCGAACTCGGCTGCGGCCTGCGCCGCCGCTTGGATCATCGCCTTGCCACCGACGGAATGTATCGTCATCAGGTCAACGCCGAGCTTGCCGCCTGACTTGACCGCACGCTCAACCGTGCGCGGAATGTCGTGGAACTTGAGGTCAAGAAAGACCCGCTTGCCGAGATCTTTCACCGCCTTGACGACGTCCGGACCTTCCGCTGTGAAAAGCTCGAGACCGATCTTGTAGAAGTCCACGCTCTCGCCGATCGCCTTGACTTTCGAGACGGCCTCTTCGCGCGTGTTGACGTCAAGCGCAACTATAAGTTCTGCCATAATCCTATCTCCTTGGGGTTATTCGGCCTTGGGCTCTTCCGTGGACTCTTACTTTTTCTCCTCGGCAGGCTCCTTGGTCGGCGGCGGCTTCGGGAGAAGCGAATCAACCGAATAGGACGAGACCTTGTAGACCCAATCGCCCTGGTCGAGCTTGAGGTAACGGTCACTGCCGTCCTTGACCTTGTTGCCGACCGTGACCGTGCGGTTCGTGTCGCCGCCGATCGTCACCTTCGCGACGACACCCGTCGCAAAGCCGAGCTCCTCCTCGGAGAGTCCCTCAACGACGTCGTTGAACGAGATATACGGCGTATCGACGATCTTCGTCTCGACGAAACTCTTGCCATCCCCGTCGAACGCGTCGAGCGTGTCGGAGACGAGCACCGTCTCGCCCTTCACCGTCGCGTAACGGCCGTGGCCCCACTTGGCGTGCTTGTCGCCGAGCGGCAGCGCCGCGAGCTCCTGTCCCTCGCCGTCGCGGAGGACGAGGTTCGTCGGCGATTCAACCGTCTTGCCGCGGACGACCTGACCGACCTTGAGTTCGGAAAGCTTCAGGAGCGCGTCGACGACCTTCGAGCGGTCGACCGGATAGTTGTGGTACGTCGCGGCCGTCCAGCCGTTGGCACCCGACGCGAGTTTCAGCTTGTCGCCGAACTCAACCGAAGCGACGGCCGAGACATCCAGATTCGGGAGGACCGTCGTGCCGTTAAGACGCGGCGAGCGCTTCGTCGAGGTCGTGGAAGTCGCGAGATACGCCGCAGCGCCCAGCACAACGGCCGTCGCGGCGAGAGTAATCAAATTCTTATTCGTCATTTCTACACCTACACCTTTCTTCTAAACCTTATTTACGCTTGCGAAGATAGCCGCGCAGGAGGCCGAAGAGGACAACCAAGAGCGGAACGAGTCCAATGTTGATCGTCTTCAGTGTCGTGCCGAGCGAGTCGATGCCAGCCATGAGTTCCTTGCGGACGTTCTTGAGCTGCTTCTTCGTATTCGCCTGGGCCTTACGGAGTCGCTTGATCTCAGCCTGCTGTTCGGCGGAGAGGACGTAACGATCCTTCGCCTCCTTCTGGCTTTGAAGCGCCTGAAGACGCTGCTGCGTCATCTGAAGCTCAGCCTCGAAGTCGGCCTGCTTGCGCTGGTACTTGCGCATCGCCTCGGCCTCAAGTTCGTTCACGACCGTGAACGGACGGTCCGACGCGCCACGCGAACGGACGCCGATAAGCTCCTCGCGGCCCGCGAACTGCTCGATCACGTTCGAGAAGAGCGTGAGGTTATCGTTCATGAGCTGCGGGATCTGTCCGAACGGCGTGCGCATCATGCGGACGCAGAAGTCGTCGGCGAGGAAGTCGGAGTCGGCGAAAATCATCACCGCACTCTTACCCTCGGCGAGTGCCTTCGAAACGTCGTTTGTGCCGTCCGGACCCTTCGGGAACGCCGTCTTAAACGTGCCGTCGAGACGCGCCGCGAGAATACGCTCCTGGCCGTCGGGAATCATGTCCTTGACGCCGCCGCCGTACATGAGGGACATCTTCTCGACCATGCACGCATTCTCCTTCGAGGTCGTGATAAGCGGCGTGAACGTGAGGTCCATCTCCTTCTTCTCAAACGCGAGCGCACCCGCAAACGGGAACATTACGTTCGTAAGACCCTGGACGAGCAGGTCGTCCTTGGACATATTCTTCTCGCCGAGCGAGAGGAACGCCGGATTCTCCTCCGCACCGCCATGGCCGTTGCCGAGGCGCGTTGCCGCGGAGAGGTCACAGGAGAGGCGACCCGTGTCGAACGTGATGCCCCACGCGTCGAAGAGCTTGCCGAGCGTCGAGGGGCCATCCATCTGGCCGCCCATCTGTATCATCATCGGATTCTGCTTCTGACGCGCACTCTGCATATCCTTGATCGAGAACGGGTCAACACAGGCGACGAGCTTGCCGCCGCGAAGGACGAACTGGTCGATCGCGTAGAGCGCCTTGTCGGAGAGGTCCTTCGCATGGAGGACGACGAGCGTCTTCACCGCGGGATCAATCTCATCGACATCCGTCGCGATCGTCTTGACCTCGTAGTCCTTCGCGAGCTCGGCAAACGACGCCCAGCCCTGCGGCGGACGCTGGCCCATCTGCATCATCATCGGGTTCATCTCGCCGCCCATCACGTCGGGGAGCGAGGTCATCACGCCAACCACGGGACGCTCCGGCCACGCGACGCGCGTGACGAGGCGGGTAACGTCGTACTCGAGCGTGGACTGCGTGCGCGGCGAGAGAACGCCAAGCGTCTCCTCCTTGTCGCCACAGACCGCGACGAGACCGAAGTAGATCGGTGCGCCAAACGGATTCGCGCCCTGCTGCGGCTCGATGCCGTAGCGCTGCGCCCATTCCTCGGCATCCGAATCGGGGGTCGGATCATAAGTCTCGACGACAAGCGAACCGCCCGACGCGCGTTCGTATTCCTTAAGGAGGTTCGCCACCTCGTTCGCGTACGTCTTGAGGTTCATCGGCATCTCGGCCGCGGACGAGCTCAGGTAGTACTTGAGCGTGACGTCCTTGTCGAGCTGCTTGAGAACCGCCTTCGAGCCCTTCGAGAGCGTGTAGAGGCTCTCGGCCGTGAAGTCACAGCGGAGCGGGAGCGCCCCGAGAATGACATCAGCCGCGACGGCGATCGCCGCAATCGCGACAAGGCCGACCGCGCCCTTCCCGGCGCCCCGGCGACCGTCCGTGACGGTCTTCGCCGCCGCAAGCGCAAAGACGATCATGCCAACGTAGTAGCCGACATCCGCAAGATCAACGACACCGCGGCGAAGCGCCTCGAAGTGCGTCAAGAGCGAGCAGCCGGCAATCGCGTCCGTAATCGCCGTCGGAACACCCCACGCCGCCACCGCGCCGATCACGGGATCGAAGCCGATGAGGAGTAGGAAGAAGACGAGCGCGAGCGAAACGACGAAGCCAACGACGCTCGACTTCGAGATCGAGCTCGCGAAGACGCCAATCGCCGACGCCGCGCCGGCGAGAAGGAACGAGCCGAGGTAGCCGCAAAGGATCGTGCCCCAGTCGGGCGAGCCGAGATAGCCGACCGTCAGCAGCAGCGGGAACGTCAGCGCCAGCGCCGCGCCCATAAACGCCCAGGCCGCGAGGAACTTGCCGACCAACGCTTCCGTGAGTGTCACGGGCAAGGTCAGCAGGAGTTCCGCCGTGCCGTTGCGGCGTTCGTCGGCCCACGTGCCCATCGTCGCCGCCGGAACGAGCAGCAGATAGACCCACGGATGCCAGAAGAAGAACGGCGTCAGATCCGCCTGACGGCGCTCGTAGAACATCGCGACCCCGAACGTCATGAAGCCGATCAAAACGAGGAACGCGACTAGGAACACATACGCGACGGGCGAGTCGAAATACGACTTGAACTCGCGCTTGAAAATGGCTTTGATGTTTTTCATGATTACTTCATAGTCAGATTTCTAAACACAACATCGATCTTCCCGCTCGGATCGAGCGCGGCGAGTTCGGCGGGCGTACCATCGAACTTCTTCTCGCCATCGGCAATCACGATCACCTTGTTGCACACGGCATCCACTTCCTCGAGAATATGGGTCGAGATGATGATCGCCTTATCGGCCGACATCTCCTTGATCATCTCGCGGACCGCGAACTTCTGGTTCGGGTCGAGGCCGTCCGTCGGCTCGTCCATGATGAGGACGTCGGGATCGTGCAGAATCGCCGCCGCGAACGCGGTGCGCTGACGGTAGCCCTTCGAGAGCGTCTCGATCGTCTGGTTGACGACCTTCTCAAGCTTTGCCTTGACGATGACCGCGTCGACCTTGTCGGCACCGGCCTTGCCCGCGAAACCGCGGATCTCGGCGACGAATGTGAGATAGTCCTTCACCGTCATCGCCTTGTAGCTCGGCGCGGACTCCGGCAGATAGCCGAGATGGGCCTTCGCCGCGACCGGCTCAATAGAAATGTCCTTGCCGCAGATGACGGCCGTGCCGGACGTAGGCGGGAGAAAGCCCGTGATCATGCGCATCGTGGTCGACTTGCCCGCGCCGTTCGGCCCGAGAAAGCCGAGAACCTCGCCCTTCGATACGGTGAAGGAAATCCCCTTCACCGCTTCGAAATCGCCGAAGCTCTTCTTCAGATTTTTGACTTCTAGCATAGTTTCGTTTATGTTTATGTTTAAAATTGCGCGTATATTATATCAAAAAGCATCCGCCGCATCACTCACACGGGAGCGACGCTTCTCAAGCGCCTGCTTGCGGGCCTCCTGACGGATCTCCTCCGTCTCGTCCGCCGCGGTCGTCAGGAGCGCATCGTCCCAGCCGACAAGCACCGTCTCATAGTCGCGCGACGAACCCGCGAGGCACGCCGTCACGTAGCGGCCCGAGCCGATGTCGAACGTGTAGACGGGACGGCACCAGCTGCGCGGACGCGCCCAGGTCTGGTACTTCTTCTCGAGTGCCTCGATGAGGTAGTGGCGGCGCCAGCTCGTCCCAGGGTCGACCGCCTCCTTCGCGCAGGCATAGACCTTCACGACCTTCTTCGTCTTCGGCGTCACATAGACATAGTAGTCGTCGAACCCGGCGAGCGCCTTCTTCGGCGTGAACGCCGCACGGAGAAGCGTCGGCTCGTCCGAATCGTTCATGAACTTCGTCTCGCCGTCGCCAAATGCCTCGCCGAACTTCAGCCCCATGAACGAGTCGCTTGCCGCGCGATCCACCGTACCGTCCGCGTCCCCGCGGACAGGCGTGGTAAACGACTCGCTCCCGACCGGATAGCTCTGCGCGTACTCGCTCGTCGTCGTCGCGAGCATGTTGCCGTCGGCGTCAAGCGTCGTGCGCGTCTCACGACGATGTTCCGTCACCATATTCCCGTTCGTCGAGACCGTCATTTCCGTAAACGTGCGCGAGACCGAACCGTTCTCGTTCGTCGAGACGGTCGATTCGGACGACTTCTGCGAGCTGTCCTTCTTTTCCGCGCCCGTCGAGGCGGCATATCCAAGAAGCGCCGTCACGGCAAAGACCGCGGCCGACGCCATCACAACCTTCATCTTCGATTCCTTCATGATGTTCTTCCTTTCTTCGGTTTCCCGATTGAACACCCCGTAGTTTAGCGGATGTTTGTTAACGGAGTGTTAACACGTGAAGGAATCTACATTTGAGGATGTCGGCCCGGTCTCTCAAGCCGACACCCCGACAACGGACTCAACCTGACGGATGGTCAGCCCCTGCAGGAGAATGCGCTTCGTCTTCGAGGTCTCGCCGATCTTGAAGACGACACGACTCTTCGGCAAATCAAAGGCGTCGGCCAGCGTCTCGACGAGTTCCTTGTTCGCCTTCCCGTCGACCGGCGCACATCGGATCTTCACCTTCACGGCATCCCCGAGAAGCCCGTCCAACCCCGCCTTCGACGAGCGCGGCTGGGCCTTCACGTTTAGGATCACGCCGTCGGGCGTTTCGGTCAGGTAACTCATGCAGGAAACTCCAAGGTATCGTGAAGCGACAGTTTGAACGGCAGTTCGAGACAGAGCGGACGCAGCATGCGGAAGACGCGTCCCGAAATGACCTTGATCTCGCCGGGGATGCGTCCCCTTTCAACAAGCGCCCGCAGCAGCTGCTGCGGCATCGCCTCCCAGAGTCCGCGAAGACCCGTCTCAGGATTCACCGATGCCCGAAGGTCCACGGCAATCTCCTTCGTCGCCGGATCGGCCGCGAGCAGGCGGTAGACGCACCTGGGACGCGGCTCCTTCGTCATGATCTGCGGACGCAGGGCGAAGTCGACGTGCAGGACATCCCCCGGCACGAACGGAATGTCCTTCGCCCGCTTGAGGTCGGCTTTCTCAAACGAGATCTTCTCGACATGCGGCGGCGGATCGGGAATCTCGAGCGGCGCGTCGTCCCACACGCCCGGCGCCGTCTCAACACGCGCGAACACGGCCTTTTCGGACGCAAAGCGCATCGGGAGCTTCGGATCGGACTCGATGCGCAGCATGATGCCGTACGTCTCCCAGAGAATCTTCACCGCAAGCGCGCGCTGCGCCGGCGTCGCCTCCTGCGGCATGTAGCCGGGATCGTGACGGAAAAGTTTCATCTCGCCCGAGTCGAGGATGACAAGCTCGAGATGCGCGAATTCGATCGGCGTCGAATAGAAGCCGAAGTTGCGGTCGACGCGAACCCGCACGAAGTCATGCAGCGTCTGCCAGCCTTCGAGCATCAAGAGCCGAACCTTGACGGGCTTCGCATCGCCCTTCAGGCTCGAACAGAAATAGGGGAAGACCGTCCCCTTCGGCTTGACAGCCCAGTTGTAGGGAACAAGCGCCGACCAGAGGTCCAGCGCGTCCATCTTCGCTCCGATCTCTTCAACGGTACGTTCCATGCGGTTAACCAATCGACGAGGAGACCTTGAAGACCGCCATCAGAATCGCAATTGCGACAAAGCCGACGACACCGGCGATCGCGACGATCAGGATCGGCTCAAGCGCATTCGTGAACGCCGCGATGTTGCGGTCCATGTCCTTCTGATACCGCTTGCCGATGTTCTCGAGCGACGAGACCATGTCGCCGGCCTGTTCGCCGACCGCGAGCATGTCCGTCATCATCCGCGGGAAGACACCCGACGAGGCAAGCGGGCCCGAGATCGTCGTACCGTCCGTGACGCGCTGACGCGCCGTGGCGAGCGCATCGCCAATGACCGCGTTGCCACACGTCTCCTCACAGATCTTGAGCGCTTGGAGGACGTTGACGCCGTTCGAGAGCAGCGTCTTGAGCGTATAGGCAAGCGACGAATACGCGCCCGCCGCGACGATGCCCTTGATGAGCGGCGCGCGGAGCTTCCATGCGTCGATCTTGCGGATGCCGCTCGGCGTCGTCTTCCACTTCTTGAACCAGATTGCGATTGCAACGGCGACGATCGCCATCAGCCAGCCGTAGTGCGTAAGCCCGTCCGACATGCCGATCAGGATACGGGTCGGCAGCGGCAACGCCGCCCCCATCGAATCGAAAACCTTCTGGAACTGTGGAATGATCCAGATGAGCGCACCAATGACCGCGGCGATGCCGAAGACCAGAACAATGACCGGATACGACATCGCGCTCTTGATCTTGCCGCGCATGTTGTCGTCGCGCTCGTAGTGGTCGCCAAGGCGCCGCAGAACCTCAACCATCGCACCCGAGGCCTCGCCCGCACGGAGCATGTTCGAAAAGAGCGGCGGAAACGTCTTCGGATGATGTGCGCAGGCGTCGGAGAAGTTTTCGCCGCGCACGATGCGGTCGCAGAGATCCTGGCAGACAAACCGCTGTGCGGACGTCTCCTCGCCCTGCGTGGCGAGCGCCTGCAGCGCCTGCCCAAGCGTCATGCCGGCTTCTAGCAGATCGGCGAGTTCAGAAACGAACAGCAGCACTTCGACGCGCTTCATGTCCGTCTTCTGCTTCGCCCCGCCGATCTGCATCGACCAAATCGTGCCAGAGCCCGATTTGGTTGTTGGTTGTCGGTTGCTGGTTGCTGGTTTGGCGACAGCGGAAACAGGGGTGACGCGAGCGGGCGCAGAAGCCCTGTTCGCACCAGACGAACTTGAATTTCGTTTTGCGTATCCCATAACCAACAACTAACAGCCGGCAACCAACAACTCACTTCACCACGCGCACACGGATGACGGCGTCGCTCGCCTCGAGCGACTTGACGACATCGGCCGGAATCAGCGAGTCGGTGTCGATGAGCGTATAGGCGAAGTCGCCGCGGCTCTTGTTCGCGATCGCATCGATGTTGACCTTCGCGTTGCCGAGGATCGACGTGAATGTGCCGATCATGTTCGCGACGTTCTTGTGGCAGATCGCCAGGCGCCCCGCCTTGTTGGCGATGCCCAGCGAGCAAGCCGGATAGTTCACCGAGTTGACGATGTTGCCGTTCTCAAGGAAGTCGCGCATCTCCTTGACCGCCATGATCGCGCAGTTGTCCTCGGATTCTTCGGTCGACGCACCGAGGTGCGGGATGACGAGACAGCCCTTCTGTCCGGCCGTCGTCGCATTCGGGAAGTCGGAAACGTACTTGCGCACCTTGCCCGCCTCGAGCGCCGCGAGCATGTCCTTCTCGTTCACGAGCACGTCGCGCGCCGCGTTGATGACGATGACGCCCGTCTTCATAAGGCCGATCGCGTCGGCGTTGATCATGCCCTTCGTCGAGTCAAGCGCGGGGACGTGCACCGTGATGATGTCGCACTCGCGGTAAATTGCCTCGACATTCTTGCAAACCGTCACATGGTTGGAAAGGCGGAGCGCCGCCTCGACGGAAAGATACGGATCGTAGCCGAGGACATCCATGCCAAGGTCGATTGCCGCGTTCGCGATCTTCTGGCCGATCGCGCCGAGACCGATGACACCGAGCTTCTTGCCCATGATCTCCGTGCCGGCAAACTGCTTCTTCGCCTTCTCGGCCGACTTCGCGATTGCAGGATCGGCGACATTCGTCTTGACCCACTCGACGCCGCCGACGATGTCGCGGCTCGCGAGCAGCATCGCCGCAATGACAAGTTCCTTCACGCCGTTCGCATTCGCGCCAGGCGTATTGAAGACGACGACCCCCTTCTTCGCGTATTCCGCATGGGGAATGTTGTTGACGCCAGCGCCGGCGCGCGCAATGGCGTAGAGATTCGCGCCGGGGACCATCTCGTCCATCTTGGCGCTGCGGACGAAGACGGCGTTCGCTTCGTCGAAGTTTTCGGTACGGGCGTAGTTGTCGCCCAGATTCTTGAGGCCGCACTCCGCGATCGGATTGAGGCAGTGATACTTGTAGTTCATTTTCTTTTCTTCCGTAGAGTTTATCAGTGGAATACTTATGCCCGTATTATACCACAAAATCCGCCGCTAGCGGGCTTCCACGATTGTGCCTGGCAGAATCATGGAAACTGCGCCCGGCACTTCCAGATAACGATCAATGTCGGCAAGAACCGCATCTATCCCCATCGTGTGCAACACCTCGTATTCTTCGTACAGATAACGATCCACACCCAAACGAGAGAACAACGACGAGACACCCTCACCGCCAAGATTCTTAGCGGACTTATATGACTCGACGCAAAACGCAACAAAAGCAATCTTGGCCTCTTCGCTCATTGCAAATATTATTTCAAATCAGGCGGACATGCGGGCGAGATTTCACGGTATCCATGCGCTACACAATTACCCTTCCACGGCATAAAACTTCACGCCCAGCGGCCGCCATGCCAGCCGACAACCCATCCGCGCCCAATCCGCCGCGGGCGAGGTTACGTCGTTGGCGGTTACTCGGCAAGTGAGTTCACATCAGACTCAAGTTCCTTGAGGGTTTCAAGGAGTTCGTCGAAAGACGGATAGTCACCGTAAATCATCTGACGCATGGCCTGGTAGTCGGCCCGCATGATCGGGAGCGCATGTTCAGAGGGTTGAAGCAGCATCGTCCCCGGCTTGCACAACTCGAAATGCGCCCAACTGCGGGGATAGAACTTTGCGGTAAAGTCTACGATATCCTTCAACAGATCAGGATCTTTCCTCGCCGTCTCAAAGACACCGGCCTTATACATCCGGTAGATGTCATAATAATGCCGAGAAAATCTCTTCGGTGCTCGTTTCGACTCAGGACGGTAATGCTCGTGATGCAATGCCTCTATCTTTCCCAAAACATCCTCTTCGTTTTGATAACCTGAACCTCAAAGGGGCAACATTTTCAACCCATTGAATACATAAACACAGTGCCAGCAACAGAATGCGTTGTGGAATAAGAAACTGGGCAGAGGAGAGAGGCCGGACGCCGCTAGCGGCACAGGCCGAGCACGAGCAGGGCGAAGGACGTGCAGAGGACGGGATCCGCCTCCCAAAAGCGGTTGTTGTCGTTCGACCAGCTGCCATCGGGCTTCTGGAGGGCGACAAGCCGCGCGGCCAGTTCTTCCTTCCAGCGGTGTCCGCCGACGTCGTCGACTTCCGCTGCCGCCAGGGCGCGCGCCATGATGTCGTAGAAGTAGTAAAGGCCCTGGTTGCCCATTCCGGGATTCTCCTCGACGGACCAGTTCTTCGTCAGGTACTCGAGTGACTGGCGCACACGCGGATCCCCCTTCGTCAGCTTCGCCGAGCACATCGAGAGAACTGCCGCGTACGTCATCGACCCGTATGCGCGCAGATGAACGCGCCCCTGGCCGTTCGTAACCGTCCCCGCCTGAGGCGTCCGCTCGTTGTACGCGGCGCCTCCGGCGTCGGGCCCCTCCTTCTTCATCAGGTTCTCGACAAAGGCTATCGCCTTGTCCCAGTCGAGATCGGCCTTCTTTCCCGACGTGCGCAGCTCCTCAAGGGACGCCGTCTTTGCCATCGCGCTCATCGCGTAAGACGTGTTGGAGAGATCGGCATAACGCCGCCGCGAAATCTTGTCGTAGCCAAAGCCTCCGGCCATCGTGTCATCGCCAACGAGCTGGGAGGACGCGATGTAGGTGCGCGCCTTGAGAAGCGCACCGGCCGGCGCGAGTCCCGAATCGAAGAGCGCCGAAAGGCACACGGACGTATTGTAGTTGCCGAGGCCCGAACCGCCGCGTCCCGGTTTCGGCACGTAAAAACCGCCGTCCTCACGCTGAGTCGACAGGACAAACGCTGCCGCGTTTGTCAGCACGGAATGAGGAATGAGGAATGAAGAATGGCGGAGGGTTGGCTCGTTCGCGGCGAGGGCCCAAAGCGGAAGCGCCGTCAGGGCCGGCATCTGCGGATCGCTCCAATGGCCGTCCGACGCCTGCTGCGAAAGCAAGAAACTGACCCCGTTCGTCACGGCGGCTTCAAGCCCCAAAATTGTCGCCAAAAGAATTGATGTCATTTTTTCTCCTCGGATGCGCCGCGGCCGAGACGGCTCGCGGTATGGTTTTACTACTTCAACTTGAACGAAAGCGTCAGCCGCGCGTGCGAGGCGACCGCACGGTCGCCCGACTTCGCGGGACTGAAGCGAGCCGCTTTTACCGCTTTCAGGGCCGCCGCGTCAAGGTCGGCAAAGCCGCTCGACGTTGCCACGGCAACCGACGCGACCGAGCCATCGGCCGCCACGTCAATTTCCAGCACCACGTCCCCCTGCTCGCCGCGCTGCCGGGCCGCACGCGGATAGTCCGGACGGATCACCCGTTGCGGACGTGGCGGTGCATCGACATGCGCCTGCCGCGGGGCGGCGGCCGGCACCGACGGCGCGGCATCGTACCGCGGCGCGTCCTCGCCCGCGGCGTCGACAAGTTCCATCTTCTCCAGTTGCGGTTCCCGGGACGCAATCTCGGGCGTCGGTGGCGTCGGGGGTACGGCGACACCATCATCCGCACGCGGCATCTCCACGGACGGCACCGGCACAGCCTTGGAGACCGCTTGGTTAGCGCCGGGCCGTGAGGACACGGTCGGTACGGTGTTGGGCGCTACCTCTCGTTCTTCCTCGGCAAACGACAGTTCGACGCTCGAAAGATCCAGTGTCGCCAGCACCTTCGGTCCCGAACCGACCGCCAAGCACCAGACGACCCCCGCCGCAAGCGCCGCGTGGATCAAAGCTGAAGCAATTAGAAACTGGAAGATTTTAAGCATCGACTACCGACAACCGACTACCGACAACCAACAACTAACAGCCAACAACCAACAACTAACCACCAACCACCTGAAACGAAATCTTCTCGACGCCGACCTGCTTGAGCTCGCTCAACAGCTCAATGCCGAGGCCGAGTTCGGAACGTCGGTCGCCGGCCACGAGCACAGGAAGCTTCATCTTCACAGCGTAAAGCTCGCGCACACGCGAGACGATCTCATCGCGCGCCATGTCCTGTCCGTTGAACTGCAAGGTGTTGTTGGACCGAATCGTGATGACGATCGTCTCGCCCTTCTCCAGCGCGCCCGGCGCCGTCGGCAGGTCAACCTTGACGCCCTTGTGAACGGTCATGTCAAAAATGCAGTAGATGAAGAAGACGAGGACAAGGAACATGACGTCCATCAGGGACGTCATCTCGAGGCGGACTTTAGGAGCTTTCTTCATCAGGCTTGGAGACGCTGCCTTCGGCTGTCTCACTTCGTTCGGCTGTTCGGGCGAGGGCGCACGGCGGTACGGATCAGTCCTCGTCGATGGCGCTGGCGAGGGCGTTGTAGGGGAAAAGAAGGATCAGCGCGGCGATGAGGCCCGCCGCCGTCGTAATCAAGGCCTCGCCGATGCCGGCCGTCGCCGCCATCGGATTCGCAACGCCGTCCGCGGCATTGAGTGCGCGAAACGTCTGCATAATGCCAGTCACCGTGCCAAGAATGCCCAGCATCGGCTCGGCAGTGATGATCGTCGAAACGAATCCGAGGCCTCGCGCATTCTTGCGTCCCGCACGGAATTCACACGCCTTCCACAGCAAGACCGCAAGCCCGACGACCGAAAGCGCCAGGATCGGCCACATGACCGGACCGCCGGAAAGGAATATCTCTTTGAGTTGGAGAAAAGCTTGGCTCATACGTCCTTTCTAACGTCACGATCCGTCTCATGGTTCATCAAATAGTTCGTCAGCGTGCCGAGCGCCTTCGCCAGGTTGTCGGCATACTGTCCCGTCATCGAGCCCCTGCCCTGCACGTTCGTGACGCTCTTCACGAGCCGACACGGAATGTGATTCTTCTCGCACACCTGCGCCACCGCCGCGCCCTCCATATCTCGGAGCGTCACGCCGAGCGAACGCAGGAGCGGCAGGTCGGCATCACCATTGCGGAAATGATCGCCGGTCCCCAGAACCGCACCGTCAGGCACCGTACCGTCGCGGCCTTCGGCGACAGGCGTCTCCAAGCAAAAGTACGGACTTTCCCGCTCGTCAAGCTGGCCGACAGGCGTGTGGTTCAGATCTGACAGGTCAAAGTCGTACTGCACGGCGCGCACAACCTCAAAAACGTCGCCGATCTCCATCGACGGATCAAATCCGCCGCAAACACCCGCATTGACGATCTCCGTCGCCCCTTCGTCAATCGCCTTTTGCGTCGCCATTGCGGCATTGACCTTGCCGATCCCCGAGATGTAGAGTCTGTCTCCTTCGCGCAAGGCCGGATAAACGGCCTTGGCCTCGGACGCCATTGCAATCACGTACGCTCTCACAGGCCGATCCTCTTCACAGCCGACAGGAAGTCAGCCTTCGCCTTCGCCATGTCGATCGTCGGGAACGTGCCGTGGTCGTAGACGACCTTGCCGTCGATGATCGTCTGGACGACGTCGCTCGCGTGCATCGAATGAACAACGAGGTTCGGGATGTCGAGGCACGGCGTCAGGTGCAGGCGGTCGAGGTCAACAACGCAGAGATCGGCCGGTGCCCCGACCTTGATCTCGTTGCCGAATGTCGCCATCTCGATGATGTCCCACGGCGTCAGCACCGTCGGATCCTTCGCGAGCCCTTTGTGAATCAGCGAGGCGAGATGCATTTCCTCAAACATGTCGAGGTTGTCGTTCGACGCGCAGCCGTCCGTGCCAAGCGCGACGGAGACGCCCAGCTCGAGCGCCCGCGGAATGCGCGCGAAACCGCTGCCGAGCTTCATGTTGCTCGTCGGATTGTGAACCAAGACGACCTTCTTCTCGGCCATGATCTTGAAATCCTCGTCGGTGCAGTAGACGCAGTGCGCGGCAAAACCGCCTTGGTCGAGAAGTCCCGTATCGGCGAGATATGCAATCGGCGTCTTGCCGTGGCGCTCAAGGCATTCGCGGTGTTCCTTCTCCGTCTCGGAAACATGCACGTGGATCGGGCGCTTCAGCTCCGCGTTGTTCGCCACGGCGAGTCCCCGGCAGAATTCCTCGTTCGTGAGATATTCGCTGTGGACGCAGATATGCGCGTTCGGATGCTCGCGCGTAAACGCGATGCACTCGTCGAGACGTCCCGGAACAAACCAGAGCCCGACGCGGCAGACATGTCCCTTCATTCCCGCCTCGGCGAGCGCCGTCTCGGTCTCCGCCGGAAAGTCGTACATGTCGACGACCTTCGTCGTGCCGCCCGCCAGCATCTCGGCAATACCCCAGACCGCGCCGGCCTTGACGTCGGCCGGCGTCATCTTCGCCTCAACCGGAAAGATCGCCTCCTCCAACCACCGCTGCAGCGGCAACCCACCCCCGAGTCCGCGCGTCAGCGTCATCGGCGTATGCCCATGACAATTGACCAGCCCGGGGAGGACAAGACGAGGTTGAGGTTGGAGGTTGAGGTTGACTTTGGCGGTTTCTGCCTTGATTGTGGCGATCTTGCCACCTTCAATCTCAATCGATCCGAAGCCGACCTTGCGGCCGGGCAACAGCATGTAAACGTTTTCGAGTTTCATAACCAATCTTGTCCTTCTAGCGACTCTAGCCCATCTAGGATCTCATTGACCGCCGCGTCGATCTGCTCGGGTATCGTCACCGGTAGCACGTGCTCGGCGCCCTCGACCATCGTCACCTTCGCCTGAGGGAAGAGCGACTTCAGATACGCCGCGTTTTGCGGCCGCACCACCCCGTCGCGCGTCGAATGGAAAATATGAACGGGGATGGAGGAAAGGTTACTTGGAGACGCCGCGGGCGAGGACGCACCGCGGTACGGGGCTGGCATCGCACCGCGGCACGGGGCTGGCATCGCACCGCGGCACGGGACTGGCTTCGTACCGCGGCACGGGACTGGCTTCGTACCGCGGTGCGTCTCGCCCGCGGCGTCTCCCAGCAACCCCTCCAAGTCCTTCCGCAAATCCGTCTTCAGCAGATACTCGAGTCCGCGCGCGAGCTGCTTCGGCTCGTACCAGGGCGCGGGATCTTCGCCAAACATCAGCTCGACACCCGCCGCGAAGGCACGGAAGCGCCGCTCGCTCATGCCCGCCCAGCCTTCGGACTTCTTCTCGAGCATGCAGGGCGTCGCGGAAACGAGCACCATTCCCTTCACCTTCTCGGGATATTTGAGATAAGTTCCCAGCGCCATCGAACCACCCATGGAAAATCCGACGAGGATCACCTCGTCGGAATCTTCCATCACCCATTCAGGCAGTCCATCCAACTCTTCGATGTAGCTGAACGTCCAGTCCCGCGGGAACGTGGTTAAGAGCCACGCTTCGGGACCGGCCGCCCAGCCGTTGAAGACGAGGACCTTCGGCACGGCGCTTACTTCTGCTTCGCGAGCATTTCGTGATACTCGCTGTAGCTGCCCTCGAACCACGTCGTCTTGCCCTTGCCCTCGAAGGCGAGGATGTGC
>CAMAHK010000020.1 GCA_945834475.1 uncultured Verrucomicrobiota bacterium | reverse complement strand
GCTCAGATGCCGAGGTCGGTCAAGACCGCGATAGCGGTGTTGACTGACCGAGTACGTCAGGACACTTTGTAATAGTTTTCCCAGCCGGCGCGCGGTTCAGGGCCTCGCAGAAGCAGATTCGCTTCCGCATCGTGCGGGGCCGTCTTCGCGACCGGATCGAAGGCAAAGCCCCGGTTGAGGCGCTGCGCGGCGATGCCGAGACAGAAGACCTCGCAGAGGGGAGCTGCGATCTCGAACGGCGAGTTCGTCTTTTCCTCTCCCCGCACGGCCTTCAGGAAGTTCTCATAATGCGACAGGCCGCTCGTCTTCGGCGCAGGATAATCCGGTGCGAAACCGTCGCCGCAGCGGAAGAGCGTCGACCCGTGGGAACTCCCCTGCCAGACCGTGCCGTCGGAAAGGTAGATGATCTTGCCCGGCTTCACGAAGCTGCCGCGCGTCATGCTGAAGCCCTGCTTGTAGCCGTTTGGAAGGGAGGGCAGGTTCGCGAGGCCTTCGCGCCATTCGAGGTCGACGGCCGGACGCCGTCCCTTCGCCGCAAACGAATACGTCACCGTATCCTGCAGCGGATAGACGAACGCGTTCCAGCCCCTGACATCCGCAATTTTCACCTCCGTCGGCAGCCCGAGATCGAAGAAGCGGTGCATCGTGTCCATCGTGTGCGCGCCCCAGTCTCCGAGACAGCCCGTGCCGAAGTCATACCACGAACGCCATTCGCCCTGCATGTAAGCGGACGAGTAGTCGTGCTGGGGCACGCCCGCCTGCCACATGTTCCAGTCAAGTCCCTTCGGCAGCACCTCGGCGGCAGGGAACCCCGAGACCTGTCCCTTGAACTTGTACCACCGCCGGTCTTTGTTCATGTGCGCGACGAGTTTCGTGATCTTCGCCGGATCGAGAATGCCCGTCTCGACGTAGTGGCGGAACTGGTAGAGGTTCGCCTCGGAGTGTCCCTGATTACCCATCTGCGTGACGACGCCCGTCTTCTTCGCCGTGGCCATGAGCAGCTCGTTTTCACGGAACGTATGGGCGAGCGGCTTCTCGCTGAAGACCGCGTAGCCGCGGCGCATCGCCTCCATCAGCGCCGGGAAGTGCGAGTGGTCCGGTGTCATCACCGCAACCGCATCGACCGTCGCGCCAAGCGCGTCGAACATCTTGCGGAAGTCCGTGAAGCGCGGCGCATCCGGGAATGCCGAAAGCGCACCCCTGCATTGGCTGCCCGCCAGATCGGTGTCGCAAAGGCCCACGACTTCGCAGAGCCCGGTCTTCACGAACATCTGGATGTCATGCCACGCCTGATGTCCGATGCCGACGCACGCGAGCCGCACGCGGCCGTTCGCCGAATACGTCTTCGCCGAGAAGCATCCGGGCAGAAAAGGAAGCGTGCCGGTTGCCAGCACACCCCTGATGAATGTCTTGCGATCAAGCATCTTACAGCTCTTTCACCTTCAGGTTGCAGAACGAGACCGTCGAGTCGCTGTGGTCCTGGAGGAGGATGCGACCTTCGGCCACTTCGCCCCACGGCTGCGGCTGTCCGTCGGCCGTCTTGCCCCACGTCGCGTACTTCGACTTCGCGACCATCGCGCGGAACGCCTCGCTGCCGCGCTCGTATTCGAGCACCTTCACGCCGTTGAGCCAGTGCTCGACGTGCGCACCCTTCGCGACGATCAAGCCCGTGTTCCACTGGCCGATGCCCTTGAGGATCTTGTCGGCGTTCGCCGGAATGATGTCGTAAAGCGAGGCCGACTTGCGGTTGCCGTTCACGCCCTTGTCCGAATCGGGATGCACGTTCTCGAGAATCTGGTACTCCTCGCACGAACCGGCGTTCTGCGCTTCGTCAAAGAAGTACTTGACGCCCGAGTTCGCCGCGCGGGTGAGGCGGAAGTCGAACTTGAACGTGAAGTCCTTGAATTTCTTCTCCGTCACGATGTCGCCGCCGCCACCGAGCTTCTGGTCTTCGGGCGGCAACGGGAACCACTGGCGGTCGGGCGAGATGCCCTTCACCGGACGCATCGTGAGCGTGCCGTCCTTCATCACCCAGCCCTTCGCGGGGAAGGCGGTCGTGTCCTTCGCGCTGACCCAACCGGCCGACGTCACACCGTCCCAGAGGAGCGTCCAGCCCTCGGCCTTCTCCTCGGCGGTGAGCGTGTTCGCCCCTGCCGGCGCGGGCATCATCTTCGGCGGCACCTTCACCGCGTCCATCACACCGCGCGCATAGCCAATCGACTCGGCGATCGGAACGATGTTGTCGGTGAAGTCCTTCTCGTACTCGAGCGAGCAGACGCCCGTGTAGCCGACTTCGGCGAGGGCCGTGAAGACCTTCACGTAGTCGATCTTGCCGCGCGGGAGCGGCGTCGTCGCGCCGTCGGGCTTGCCGATCTCGAAGTTCTTGAGATGGATGTCGTAGATGCGGTCGCCGTGGGCCTTGATCGTCTCGACGGGATCGTTGCCGCAGCCGTGCTCCCAGCCGACGTCAAGGCAGAAGCCGATGCGCGCGTCGAGATCCTTCACGAGGTTCCAGCCGTACGCGACGTCGGGATACATGTTCGGCGAGGCGGGACCGTGATTGTGGATCGCGTAGCGGATGTCGAATTCCTTGACGAGCGTGTCGATGTACTCGAGCTGCTTTCGCGAGCCGACGCGCTTGCCCCAGGAGTCCTTCTCGTCCGTCGGATCGTAAGGCACGCCCACGACCACCTTCGCGCCGAAGCGCTTCGCGAACTCGAAGTACGCGCGAACCTTGTCGTTCGACTTCGTGTACAGGGGACCGAGCGCGTACGGGACGACGCCCGCCTTCGCGCACTTCGCCTTGAACGCCGCGATCTCGGCGTCGCTCGCGTCGTACTTGAGATGGAAGTCCTTCACGCACAGGTAGTGCGCGTCGACCTTCTCCATGATCGCAAGCGTCTCGTCGAGCGTCTTCTTGTTGAACGTGTAGCCGGCGATGCCCAGGTTGAACGGAACCTCGGCCAGCAGGGGAAGCGCGGTCAGGGCCGCGAAAGCGAACGTTGTCTTTTTCATGCGAGGGGCTTGATTGTTTTTTCGTAGTTGTAACCGGCCGCCGTGAGGATCGGCTTGAGATCGTACTTGCCGCGCGCGAACGGCGCGAGCATCTTGTCCGCCTCGGCGTTGCCCGAGACCTCGGCCTTCGCGTCCCAGGCGAGCGACGCGCCTTCGGCCTTGCCGCGGCCAAGCTCCATGCACATCCGGCCGAGCGAGCAGAACGCCGTCGACTTGTGCGCGCCTTCCGCGTCGCAGACCGTGTACTGCGGATCCTCGCGTGCAATCGCCTCGAGCCAGTTCTCGAAGTGATCGTTCGTCGTCAGGAACTTCTCGCCGCCATGGGCCAGCGCGTCGTCGACGATCTCCTCCTTGCGGAGGTCCGCGAGAAGCTCGGGCTTCGACGCCGCGATCGGACCGAGCTGGCCCGGCGCGACCTTCGGCTCGGGATCGCTCGGCGTCACCTTCACCGCACCACGCGTGCACCAGAGCCAGTCGCCGTTTTCACCGATGAACTTGACGCCCATCTGGAACTTGTTGTTGACGTGCACGTCCGCACCCGCACAGGCGTAGTGGAGGTCGTACGTCGTGTGGACGTTCCAGAGCTTGTTGCCCGAGAGATCCATCCACTCGCACGTGCCGCTCACGGACGTCGGATCGGCGTTGAGGCCCCACGCCGTGATATCGAGGTGATGCGCGCCCCAGTTCGTGATCATGCCCCAGCCGTACGGCGCGAGCTGGATCCAGCCCGGTCGGTCGCCGATCCTGGCCAGGTCCTGATTGTGGCAACGCGTCCAGTTGTACGGCGCGGTCGGATCCGTCGGCCCGAGCCAGGCGTCGTAGTCGAACGTCTTCGGCACGTCCTGCGGCGTGCGGTCCCCGCCCGCCTTGTCGCAGCCGATGCCGACTTCGACGCGCGCGATCTTGCCGAGGCGGCCGTTGCGGACGAGTTGCACGACCTTGCGGAACTGCGGACGCGAGCGCTGCCACGCGCCGACCTGGAGGACGATGCCCTTCTCCGTCGCGAGGTTCGCGACCACGCGCCCTTCCTGAATCGTCTGCGCGAACGGCTTCTGCAGGTAGATGTGCTTGCCCGCCAGGACCGCCTCCGTCGCGACGATCGCATGCTGGTGGTCCGGAATGCAGAGGAGCACCGCGTCGATCGACTTGTCGTTCAGAATCTCATGATAGTCCTGATACGCCTTCACCTCCTGCACGATGCCCTGCTTGAGGTAGCGCTCCTCGATGACCTTCTTGCCGTACGCGGCACGCACCGTGTCGAAGTCAGCGACCGCCGTCACCACGCAACGGTTCGTGAACTGCTGCACACCCGGAACGTCCATCGTATGCGCGATGCGCCCGTAGCCGATGACGCCGATGTTGATCTTGCGGCACGCGAGAAACGACGCGGCGCAGCCACTCAACAGGAACGGGGCGGAACCGGCCGCCAGGGCCGAGGCGAGGAACGAACGCCGAGATAGATTATCTTTCATGTCTTCTCCTATTTAAACTCTTGACTCAAATTATAGCAAACTTCAAAGAGGAATGGATATATCAAATTCTACTTCTTCAATCGCATTACTCAATCAAACCCGTCAGACGCCGGGATTCCGCCGTTCGATGAAGAACACCTTGTCCCCGACGCGGCAGCGCGGGGCCTTGAAGGTCACCCACGTCCCTTTCTCGGCGCGCGTCGGCCGCTCTTCGTCGCGGTGCAACTCGGTGATGACGGTCTCCTGCACGCCGGTCGTCGGGCCGTGGATCTGCACTGTGTCGCCGACCGCGATGGCGTGGTCCTGGATCTTCACCTGCGCGATCTGCGCCTTGAGATAGTAGTCGATTACGATGCCGATGTGACGCTTCACCGTCGTCGAGAGCGAGTCTTCCGTGTCGGTGAACTGGTCGACGCCGGGACGCCCGAAGTACATGCCGTCCGAGAATTCGCGGTGGAAGACCTTCTTCACCTCGGTCGTCAGCTCCGCGACGAGCGCGGGCGTGTACGTGCCGTTCATCACCGCGTCGACCGCACGCCGATAGCATTCGACCGTCGTCTTCACGTACTCGGCGTTGCGGGCGCGTCCTTCGATCTTAAAGCTCGCGATGCCCGCATCAATGAGTTTGTCCACAAAACCGAGCGAACAGAGATCTTTCGTCGAGAGGACGGTGTGCGGCTCGACGAGGAACTCGGTCTTGCCCTCGTGGACCGGCGCACCCTGATCGTTCTCATACATGTCGACCGCCTTCACGAGAAACCGCCGCCGGCACGGCTGCGTGCATTCGCCGCGGCACGCCGACTTCCCGAAAATGGAATGGCTCATGAAGCACCGTCCCGACTGCGCGACGCACTGCGCCCCGTGCACGAAACACTCGAGCTCCGGAGGCGCAATTTGCGAATGACCGAATTGTCGAATGACCGAATGAATCCTGGAAACCTCGGCGAGCGAACACTCGCGCGCCAACACAACCCGCTCGACACCCTGTTCCGCCAGGAACTTGACCGCCAGCGAATTCGAGGTCGACATCTGCGTCGAGACATGCACGACACCGCCATGTTTTTTCACAAGCGAGATGACGCCCCAGTCCGAAACGATGAACGCGTCCACATACGGCACCGCCGCCTTGATCGTCTCCTCAACCGCCGCGACTTCCCCTTCGAACATGATCGCATTGAGCGTCAGATAGCGCTTGACCCGTGCGCCACACCGCCGCGCAATCTCGGGCAAATCCTCGACCTTGAAGTTGACGCCGCTCCGCGCCCGCATGTTGAACGTGCCCAATCCAAAATAGACCGCATCCGCCCCGGCGTCGATCGCCGCCTGCAGACACGTAAAATCCCCCGCCGGGGCCAGAATTTCAGGTCGTCTCATAGTTATGTATTATAACAAAAAACGCCCCGCGGTTTCCGCGGGGCGTTTTCGTGTCACGTTGATTCCAACGCTTACTCGGCGGCCGGAGCGGCCTCGTCGAGGATCGTGATCTTGAACTTCACGACAACGCCGTGGCCAAAGTCGATCGAGGGCTCGTACACGCCAACTTCCTTGAGGGCTTCCTCGAGGTCGAGCTGGCGGCGCTCGATCTTGATGCCGCGGTTCGCTTCGATCGCGGCGAGGATGTCCGTCACGGAGACGGAGCCGTAGAGCTTCTTGCCGTCGGTCGTCGCGGCCGAAACCGTGATCTCGAGCTTCTCGAGCTTCTTGGCGACTTCAAGGGCGGCCTTCTTCTCTTCGGCGGCACGCGCGGCGCGCTCGGCCTCGAGCTTTTTCAGGCGGCGCTTCGCGGCTTCCGTCGCGACGGCGGCGAGACCCTTCGTGAAGAGGTAGTTGCGGGCATAGCCGGGGGCGACCTTGACGATCTCGCCGGACTTGCCGAGCTTCTTCACATTGTCCATGAGCATGACTTCGATATGTGCCATTGTCGTGCTCCTTTCGCTTAGGCCATGAGGCCCATGTTGCGGGCGCGCTTGACGCCCTGGCGGATCTGGCGCTGCTGCGCGGACGTGACGCCCGTGATGCGCGCGGGAAGGATCTTGCCGTAGTCGGTGATGTAGTACTTCAGCGTCTCGATGTCGTTCACGTCGATCTGATCGGCCTTGCCGAGCGGCGGACGCTTACGCGCGGCGAATTCCTCGCCGGCCGAGCTGTTGGATTTCTTGAAAGCCATTTTAGGTTTTCCTTTTTAAGATTTGGTTTAGAACGGGATATCGGATTCTTCGCCCTCGTACGATGCGTTCATCGGCTCCTGCTGACGCGGCGAGGTGCCCTGGGGACGCTCGCCCTTCATCAGGAACTTGATGGTCGCAGCACGCACTTTGAGCTTCTGGTGCTTCACGCCGTCCTTCTCCCAGCTGTCCATCTGAAGACGGCCCTCGACGAGAATCGGCGAGCCCTTCGACAGGTACTGACCGCAAAGCTCGGCAAGCTTGTCCCACGCGTCGACGTCGACGAACACGGGAAAGTCCTGCACCTGGCCATTACGATCCCTCCGGCGCTCGTTGACCGCCAAACCGAGACGCGCGACCTTCATGCCGCTCGCCCCCGTCGCGCGGATGTCCGGGTCGCGCGTGAGGTTGCCCATCAGGATCACTTTATTGAAAGACGCCATCTTGGCACCTCCGAATCACTTAGGCCTCGACGGTCTCGGTCTTGGCGGCGAGCGCGGCGGCCTGAGCGGCCTCCTTCTTCGCGATGCGCTCGGCACGGGCCTGACGCTCGGAGGCGATCTTCGCCTCACGACGGGCGTCGACGGCGAGAATCTGCACGCGGAAGACCTCTTCAACGAGGTGGTAGCGGTTGACGAGCTCGTCGACCTTGAGCGGATCGAGCTCGAAGCGCACCTTGACGTACACGCCGTTCTCGCGCTTCTTCATCGGACGCGCAAACGGACGACGGCCAAGCGTCTCCTTCGCGACGACGTTGCCGCCGAGACGCGTCACTTCCGCGAGGGCCTTCTCGAGGTTCGCGTCGAGGACGTCGTCCTTCGCGATACCGACGAAAATGTAAAGAGCATCATACGTCTTCATTACTTGGCCTCCTTCTTAGCCTCTTCCTTGCCCTTCTTGATCACCTCGGGGTTGGCTTCGCCGCCAGCCGCCGCAGGAGCATCATCCGGGGCCTTGACGACCGCCACCGGAACCTCGCCGCGCGTCACCATCGTCGCACCTTCGCCGAGCTTGATGTCGCGGACGAAGATCGTCTGGTCAACGTTGAGCGTCGAGACGTCGATCTCGATCTTCTCGGGGATGTTGCCCGGGAGGACGTCGATGTCGACCGTGCGGAGCGCCTGAGCGAGAATGCCGCCGCCGATCTTCACACCGACCGGCTCGCCGACGAGATACAGCGGCACCGTGATGCGGACCTGTTCGGACAGCGAGACCTCGCTGAAATCCACGTGAATGGGCGTACCCTTAAGGACGTCGTTCTGCATCTCACGCAGAAGCGCCGGGACCTGGGTACCGTTAATATCGAGCGAGACGAGCACCTGCTTGCCGGTGCGGCCACGCATCGCCATCATGAAGGCGTGGGCCGGGAGCTTGATGAGGTCCGTGCCACCCTTCTTCATCTTCATCACCGAGCCGGGGATCATCCCCGCGCGGCGCAGACGACGGACAGCGCCAGTACCCTGCTCGGTACGCACTTCCGCCATGAGCTTGATCTGATCCATTATGTGCCTTTTCTGGTAATTTTCCGCGATACTCTCACGCACCCGCGCTACACTCTCACGGCCAAAACGGGAAGAAGTATATCAAAATTCGGCGATTCCTGTCAATACTCTACCGGGGAGATTTATGCGGCGAGCTTCGTCGATCTCGCCAACAGAAAGAAGAACCCGTGGCGAAGGCCACGGGTTCTTCTTTTGCTTGCTGAAGCTGAGATTACTTGACCTCGACTTCGGCGCCAGCCTTCTTGAGCTGCTCGGCGATCTTCTCGGCCTCGTCCTTCGCGATGGCTTCCTTGACCTTCTTCGGCGCGCCGTCGACCATGTCCTTGGCGTCCTTGAGGCCCAGACCCGTGATCGCGCGGATCTCCTTGATGACCGCGATCTTGTTCGCACCGGCGGACTTGAGGATCACGTCGAACTCCGTCTTCTCCTCAGCGGCGGCGGCACCAGCGGCCGGACCCGCAACGGCGACGGCAGCAGCGGCGGAAACGCCCCACGCCTCTTCGAGAGCCTTCACGAGCTCGTTGATCTCGAGAACGGTCTTGCCCGAGAGTTCCTGAATGATTTCTTCGTTCGTCATTTTCTTTGTTCCTTTTTAGTTCAACCCTTGACGTGTTTCATCCAAGGGAAATTGGTTTTGTCATTCGCAAGTCGGTCCTCGCAAGTCGGCCGTCGACACGCGACAACCGACAAGCGACTCGCCGAATTAGGCGGCCGGCGTCTCCGCAGGAGCCTCTGCAGCCGGAGCTTCGGCCGCGGGAGCGGCGTCGCCACCCTTCTTGGCCTTCTCGGAGAGAACGCGCGCGAGACGGGTCGCCGGCTCCTTGAGGAGCATGAGCAACGTCGCACGGAGTTCGTTCTTGCCCGGGACCTTCGAGAGCGCCTCGACCATCGCGGCATCCACGATCTTGTTGTCGTAGTCAGCGCCCTTGACGGACGCCTTGCCGGCGGAGTTCTTCACGAACTCCATGATGGCCTTCGCGACGGCCGTCGGCTCACCGTGGCCGGTGACGACCGCGGAATTGCCCTTGAACATCGCGTTGACTTCCTCGCTCCAGCCCTTCTCCTTGGCAACCTTGCCGAGGAAGGAGTTCTTGACGACGAGGAGACGGCTGTCGAGCGCACGGAGCGCCTTGCGGAGCGCCGCGAACTGGGCGACCGTCACGCCACCGTGATTGATGATGAAGCAGTAGTCGGAGTCCTTCACGCGGGCGACGACTTCATCAAGAATAGCAACCTTTTCAATTCTCATTTTAAGTTACCTCCTTGGATTACTCGGCGACGTCAGCGAGAACGACCTGAACACCAACACCCATCGTCGAAGCGACCGTCATCGACTTGATGAAGTTGCCCTTGACCTTGTCGGGTTTCGCGGCATTGACCGCCGAAACGATCGCCTGGATGTTCCCGATGAGCTTATCGGCCTCGAACGAGCGCTTGCCGGCGATAACCGCCATGTTGCCCGTCTTGTCCATGCGGAAGTCGACCTTGCCGCCCTTCGCCTCCTTGACGGCCGTCGCGGTGTCATCCGTGACCGTGCCCGTCTTGGGGTTCGGCATGAGGCCGCGCGGACCGAGGACACGCGCGCACTTACGAACTTCCTTCATCGCCTCGACCGTCGCGATCGCGACGTCGAAATCGCACCAGCCTTCCTTCGTGACCTTCTCGATGAGGTCCATGCCGACGAAATCGGCACCCGCCTGCTTGGCGGCCTCGGCGGCGTCACCACCGGCGAAGACGGCGACCTTGACGGTCTTGCCCGAGCCGTTGGGGAGCTTGACGGTGCCACGGACAGCCGTGTCGCCCTTCGTGAGCTCCTTGCCGAGATGGAAATACACGTCGACGGTCTCGTCGAACTTCGCACCCGCGTTGTCCTTGACGAACTTGATCGCCTCGGCGAGGGTCACCGCCTTCTGCGGAGCCTTCTTCAGCGCGTTCTGATACTTCTTGCCGTGCTTGCTCATTCAACCACCTCGATTCCCATGTTGCGCGCCGTGCCCGCGATCATCTTGATCGCCTGCTCGGGGTCTTCGGTGTTGAGGTCCGCCTTCTTCATCTCAACGATCTTGAGAAGCTGGGCCTTCGTGACCTTGCCGACCTTGTTCTTGTTGGGAACGCCGCTACCCTTGGCGAGACCCGCTTCCTTCTTCAGGAGCACGGACGCCGGCGGCGACTTGAACTGCAGCGAGAAGCTGCGGTCCTGATAAACCGTAATGATGACGGGGATGACAAGCCCCGAGTCCTTCGCCGTCTTCGCGTTGAACTCCTTGCAGAACTGCATGATGTTGACACCAGCAGAACCGAGGGCAGGACCGACCGGCGGCGCGGGATTCGCGGCACCAGCGGGAATCTGGAGTTTGACAACTCCGGTAACCTTCTTGGCCATAGCCTTTTTTCCTTATTTTTCGTGCAGCTCCTCCCGGGGATCCTGACCCGGTGCGAACGGACTGCAAAACCTATCGTTTACTGCTGAGCCGATTCGAAGGACTCCTCGACGGCGACCTTCTCGACCTGCCAGTATTCGACGTCGACAGGGACCTTGCGGCCGAAGACTTGGACTTCGACCTTGAGCTTGCCCTTGTCGGGATCCACCATGCTGACCTGGCCCGTCAAACCCATGAACGCGCCGTCAACAATCTTCACCGTCTCATCGACGTTGAAATTCACCTTCGGACGCGCCACATCCTGACCGCCGGCAGCCGGCTTGTCAAGGAGGATCGCATCCACTTCGCTCTGCTTGAGCGGCTGGGGACGATCACCGCCAACGAACCCGATAACCCCCGGGGTCTCGCGCAGGAACTGCCACGTCCGCTCGTAAATCGCCTTCTTCCCGTTCTCGTCAACGCCGCGCGCCTCATCATAGAGCGCGAGCTCGCAAAGAACATAGCCCGGGAAAAACTTCTTCGTGATCGTGCGCTTCTTGCCGTTCTTCTTCTCGGTCACGCGCTCGGTCGGAATCACGCACTTGCCAATGTAATCTTCCATCCGCTCGAGCTTCACCCGAGCTTCAATCGACTTTTGAGCCTTGTTTTCCTGACCGGTAAGGGTATGGAGAACGAACCAATTCTTTTCCATGGCTTAGGCCCCGGCGTGAACAATCTTCAAGAAACCCTCGATGACCTTGTCACAGACAAGCGTCGTCGCGGCGAGAATGAAAATGAACGAAATGACGACGAGCGTCGATTCCCACAGCTCCTTCTTACCCGGCCACGTCACGCGCTTCGCTTCAGCGCCGACACCGGAAAGATACTCTTTCGTCTTTTCGAGGATGTTCATTTTCCTTACTCTCAAGTTGGCAGGGTAGGAGGGAATCGAACCCCCATAGGCGGTTTTGGAGACCGCTGCACTGCCATTGTGCTACTACCCTATTGAAATGGAAACTTACTTCGTTTCCTTGTGGGTCGTGCGCTTGCCGCAGAACTTGCAGAACTTCACCTTCTCAAGGCGCTCGGTCGTCGTCTTCTTGTTCCGAGTCGTCGTGTAGTTACGGTTCTTGCATTCCGTGCAAGCTAAAATCGCGAGGTCACGCATTTTCTTATACCTTTACTGAGTCGAGCCCGCCCGCCGCCCCGACCGACCACTTGCGGTCGGAGTGCGGGCAGGCATCTCACAGGACTTCTTGAGTCTTACTTGATGATCGCCGAGACCGTGCCGGCGCCGACCGTGCGGCCGCCTTCACGAATCGCGAAGCGCATCTTCTCTTCGAGAGCGACCGGAGCGATCAGCTTCACGGAGATCTCGACGTTGTCGCCAGGCATGACCATCTCGACGCCCTCGGGGAGCTGGATGTCGCCCGTCACGTCCGTCGTGCGGATGTAGAACTGCGGACGATAGCCCTTCATGAACGCCGTGTGACGGCCGCCCTCGTCCTTCGTGAGGACGTAGACCTGGCCCTTGAACTCGGTGTGCGGGGTGATGGAACCCGGCTTCGCGAGAACCTGACCGCGCTGGACCTCTTCCTTCTTTGTACCACGGAGAAGCGTACCGATGTTGTCACCGGCCTGGCCCTGGTCGAGGAGCTTGCGGAACATCTCAACGCCCGTGACGGCCGTCTTCGCCGTCGGCTTGAGACCGACGATCTCGACTTCGTCACCGACCTTGATGATACCACGCTCGACACGGCCCGTGACGACCGTACCACGACCTTCGATCGAGAAGATGTCTTCGATCGGCATGAGGAAGGGCTGGTCGAGAGCGCGCTGCGGCTCGGGGATGTAGGTGTCGAGGGCGTTCATGAGCTCGGTGATGCAGTTGCACGCCGCATCGTCCTTCGACGCCGCCTGCGTGGCCGGATAGGCCGCACCGCGGATGACCGGGGCGTTGTCGCCATCGTACTCGTACTTGGAAAGGAGCTCGCGGACTTCCATCTCGACGAGGTCGAGCATCTCGGCGTCATCGACGAGGTCGCACTTGTTGAGGAAGACGACGATCTTCGGAACGCCGACCTGGCGTGCGAGAAGGACGTGCTCGCGCGTCTGCGGCATCGGGCCGTCGACGGCGGAAACGACGAGGATCGCGCCATCCATCTGCGCGGCGCCCGTGATCATGTTCTTGACATAGTCAGCGTGGCCGGGGCAGTCGACGTGCGCATAGTGACGGTTCTCGGTCGCGTACTCAACGTGGGAGGACGCAATCGTAAGAATCTTGGTAGCATCACGACGACCGGCGGACTCGGAAGCCTTCGCAACCTGATCGTACTTGATTTCGTCGCAGAGCCCCTTGAGGGACTGGACGTGCGTGATGGCGGCCGTGAGGGTGGTCTTGCCGTGGTCGACGTGGCCGATCGTGCCGACGTTCACGTGCGGCTTACCGCCGCGATCGAATGTTTCCTTAGCCATTTTTCTGACTCCTGTGAGTTGTTTTAGTCTTCGCTCCTCGTCCCAAGTTGGAGCCACCTAGCGGAATCGAACCGCCGACCTCTTCCTTACCAAGGAAGTGCTCTACCTACTGAGCTAAAGTGGCTTCTCTTGAGACGAAAACTGCGCTAGTATATCATAAATGCGTGCCTGTGCGCAAGGGGGTAATTAGCGGATATAGTCATATTCGATCTCATTGATCGCGAAAACATACTTTTTCTTCCGCTTTTTCCGTATCACGATGTTGAATTTCTCGGGTTCGCGGGCAATCTGCGAGTGAATCGTCAAGGCAAAGCGGTGCCAGAAGCACGATTGGATAAGCCCCTTCTTCCCGAGCTCCTTCACGTACTTTTCCGCCCCGCGCAGCTCGGCCTTCGTCTCCGTCGGGAAGTCGTACATGAGGTACGCGTGCACGAAGATCTTCGCCTTCTTGAACGCGCCGAGCACCTTTTCGGCCGACGCGAGCGTGATGCCCTTGTTCATCAGCTTAAGAAGCCGGTCGTTCGCGCACTCGAGGCCACCCGTCACGCAGACGCAGCCCGCCTTGGCCATGAGTTTCGTAAGCTCGGGCGTGAACGCGTTGTCAAAGCGCACGTTGCCCCACCACTCGCAGGCGAACTTGCGACGGATGATCTCCTCGCAGATGCCGCGGATGAGCGCAGGCGGCATCGCCTCGTCCACGAAGTGGAAGCGCGTCCCCAGCTCCTGCATCGCGTCAACAATAGCGCTCGCCTTCGGCATCTTGAAGCAGCCGATGTAGGGGAGTCGCACGTCGCAGAACGCGCACCTGTGCCAGTAGCACCCGCGCGCCATGATGAGCTTCACCCACTTCCCCGAGCTCCAGAGCGCCGTCACGAAGTTGTCCGTCTCGACGACGTCGAAGTACTCGTCCCAGTCAATCCCACGATACGACGGCTTGACGAAGACAGGGACAATCCCCGTACCGCGGTGCGTCCCCGCCCGCGGCGTCTCCAGGCCGAGCCTGTCAGCGCGGCCTTCGGCTGCGTCGCTTCGCTCGGCTGTTCGGGCGAGGACGCACCGCGGTACGGTCAAGAGCCGTAGCAACTGCTCGTAGCCTTCGTCGAACTGGAAGAGGTCGAAGTACTTGTATGGACGCGGATCGGTCATGTCGCGCAGCTCCGTCGAAACATACCCGCCGCCGAGGACGAGCTTGACGCGCGGATAATGCTTCTTCACATATGCGGCGATCTTGAAGGCCCCGACGAGCGTTCCCGGGAAGGGACACGTCACGCCGACGATCGTCGGCTTCACCTCGTCCATCGCCGCCTTGAGATGATACTCGAGCGGCTCGTCCATCACGCCGCGCCGCTTCACGCGCTTCTCGAGGTCACCGAAGTTCTCGACCGCCTGGCAGAGATGTTCCGCGTAGCGCGAGAAGCCGAAGTCGGGATCGATCTCGTCGCGGATCGCAAGCGCGAGTTCGTCAATGATTTCACTCGCCTCGCGCTTCGCCTCCATCGGCGCGTTGCCGCCGAGAAACTCGAGAAGTTCTTCCGTCGTCTCGTCACCGTATTCCAAGAGCACATCCCGGACGACCTTGATCGACAAGTCGCGCTGATGGACGTCGCACCCCTGCGATTCAAGGAAGCCCGTCAGGTGCATCGTCGCCGGATACGGCGTGTTCGTCTGCAAAAGCGGCGGCGTCAGCAACAGGAGGCGCTGTTTCTTCATCGGGGCAGCAGCTCCCGAAGGATCTTCTTGATGTCCTGCACACGGTCCTTCGCGCAGACGAGCGTGCCGTTCGACGTATGGACGACGACCACGTTGTCAAGCCCGACGACGCCAACCGGATGCGCCGCGTCGGAAACAATGATCGACCCCGACGTGTCGAGGAGCGCCGTGCGCCCGAGGCGCGTATTACCGCTTACATCCCGCGAGAAGAACGTCGGCAGCGAGAGCCAGTTTCCGACATCGCTCCAGTTGAAGTTGCATTGCGCAACGAGGACGTTCTTCACGTGTTCCATCACGGCGAAGTCGACAGAGGTCGACCTGAGATCCGGATAGAGCTTCTTCAGCGTCGCGGCAACATTGTCGGACACCGCTACCTCGTCCAGCACCTCGGCGATATCGGGCGCGAAATCGGCATAGGCCTTCGCCATCGTCGCCGCAGTCCAGACGAACATGCCCGCGTTCCAGTAGTAGCCGCCATCCTCCAGAAACCGCCGCGCCGTCTGTGCGTCCGGCTTCTCAACGAACCGGTCCACGGCATAGAACGTCGTCCCCGTCGGCACGTCTGCCGGCGCACCGATCTTGATGTAGCCATACCCTGTCTCCGGCGCATTGGGCACGACGCCGAGCGTGACGATCGCGTTCGTCTGGCTCGCCGCGCGGATCGCATCCTTCAAGGTCGCGCGAAACCGCGTCGCGGGCGTAATCATGTGGTCGGCTGTCAGCACGCAGCCGACCGCGTCGTCGCCGCCGAGCTTGCGGACGAGTCCTGCCGCCACCGCCACCGCCGCCGCCGTATTGCGCGCGCACGGCTCGCCGACGATGTTCATCGCCGGAACCATCGGTAGCATTTCCTGCGTCAGCTTGACGAACCGCTCGGCAGTGATGACGAGGATGCGCTCCGGCGGTATCAGCCCTTTTAGGCGGTCGACCGCATGGCGAATGAGCGGCTTGCCGCCAAAGAGATCCACGAACTGCTTGGGACGGTCCAAAGTCGACAACGGCCAGAAGCGCTCACCGCTTCCGCCAGCCAGAATAATGCCATACGCTCTCATAAGAGAAAATTATAGCAAAACTAGCGTCTCCAGGCCAACAACTCCTCGCGGAGGAACTTGCAGGCGAGGGCCGTTGAGCGGCCGGTCGGATCGAGATGCGGATTGAGCTCGACATTGTCGATCGCGACAACGTTCAGCTTCTCGCAGATGAGCCGCATGTCGGCAACGAGCTGGTCGTAGCGGAACCCGCCCGCCTCCTGCGTCCCCGTTCCCGGAAATTCCGACGGATCGAGAACATCCATATCAATGGTGAGGTAAACCGGCACCCGCTTGCCGGCCGTCGAAAGTCGGGCGTCGGAAGTCGAGAGCCGCGCAACCACCTCCGCCAGAGTCTTGTCGGAGAAGAGTTCGGCCGTGACGTGGCCGTCCTTCATAAACTGACGCTCCTCGCGTGTGCCCGAGCGGATGCCGAACTGGAAGATGCGGCCGTCGCCGACGAGGTCGTGGCAGCGGCGCAACACGCACGCGTGCGAGAGCGGATTGCCGAGATAGTCCTCACGCAAGTCGGCATGGGCGTCGAAGTGAATGATGACGAGATCGGGATACTTCTCGAGCGCCGCCTTGACGACCGGCAGGGTCACGAGGTGCTCACCACCAAGAAGAAACGGACGCTTCCCGTCCTTCAGGATCTTCCGCGCCTGACGCTCGATCATCTTGAGCGCCGGAGCGGGAGCCCCGAACGGCAGCTCGATGTCGCCCGCGTCGAAGACCTTCGTGTCGTCCACGAGATCCTTGTCCTGCAGCATCGAATACGTCTCGATGCCGAACGACTCCGTGCGCATCGCATTCGGCCCGAACCGCGTCCCCGGACGAAACGACGTCGTCGAATCATAAGGCGCCCCGAAGATGACGGTGTCCGCCTTGGCGTACGCCGTGTCACATCCAATAAACTGATTCGTCTGAGCTTTCATACGTTATTTATCCGTCGCCTTGATCCGGTCCCACGCCTTGGCGTAGAGCTCCATCGCACCGGGAATCTCCTCGAGGCCGACAATGACCTGTCCCTTCGCCAGGGTCTCAGGCTTGGCAACGACAGCGTCGCGGAACTTCTCGTCCAGCGCCGCGATCGCCGGTGCGCAGGGGAGCATGCCGAGAACGTACTGCATGTTCGCGACACCCGCCTCGAGGTCGGCGTAGAGGAACTCGATCAGCTTGTAGGCGAGGTCGGGATTCTGCGCCTTCGACGAAATCACCATCTCCTCGCACGATTCCGTGAAGCCCTCGCGCGGATAGGCGTAGGCGAGATCGGGACGCGCATCCGAGCCGTCCTCCGCCTCACCGAGGATGACCTGGCGTGCGACCTGGCCGAAGCCCTGTCCGATCCACGTCGAGCCGCTCGCCACTTCCGTCTTGTACGACTCGGAGTCGAACTTGCGCACGTTCGCCTTCCACACGAGCACCGTCTCGACGGCCTTGTCGAGTTCGGCGGGATTCGTCGAGTTAATCGAGAAGCCGTTCGCCATCAGTCCCGCGCCGACCACCTCGCGCATGTCGTCGAGGAACGAGACCTTGCCCTTGAACGCGGGATTCGCCAAGACCGCCCACGTCTCCATGTCCGTCCCCGCTGGAATCTTCGCGGGATTGTAGAAGAGGATCGTCGGGGACGACGAATACGGCGCGGCCCACTCAAGATCCGGATCCTCGGGGAGCATCTTCGCATACGGCTTGTAGAAGTTCTTCCGAAGCGAGGGACACTTCGCGTGGTCGAGCTTGACGATGAGACCCTCCTTCGCCATCAGCTTCACCATGTAGCTCGACGGGAACATGATGTCATACCCGGCCGAGCCCGCCTTAAGCTTCGCATACATCGACTCGTTCGTGTCGAACGTGTCAATGACGACCTTGCAGTTGTACTTCTCTTCGAACGCGCTCACAACATCCGGCGAAATGTAATCCGCCCACGTGTAGACATGAAGCGTCTCCTTCTTCGCGCACCCGGAAAGAAGCATTGCGACCGCAACAAGAATAATATTTATCGTTTTCATCCGTTATTTTCCTTTTGTAAAAAGAGGTCCGAGATGAGGCGCTCGATGTCCATCATGCGGTCATGATCGCAGCGACGGGCGTGACGCCCTTCTTGAGGATGATGTTGCCGTACTTGCGGGTTTCGCCCGTAAGAACGATTGCATAGGCCTTCTTCGCGCGCTCGTAGAAGGCGTAGCGCTCCATCTGCTCGATGGTGCCGTCGTACTTGAGCGCGGCGCGGTAGGCCTCTTCGACCTTCGGGTCGAGGGTATCGCCCTTTACCGCCTCCATCATGACGACCGGCGTCGCGTAGCAGTCGAGCTCGAAGAGCGGAACGATCGCCGCGAGGAGCTGGTCGGCCTTGAGACCGTCCGCGCGCAGCACATAGTTGCAGTTCTTGCCGAAGTAATGCGCCGGGAAGTGCGCGTCGGAGAAGACGATCTCGTCGCCATGGCCCATCTCGGCCATGACCTTCAGGAGATCGGGGGAAACCAGCGGGGAAATGCCTTTGAGCATAACGACTCCTTATTTGTTTTTACGTGCGTAATGAAAGTAGAGCGTCAGGTCCGTCGAGACGAGTGCCATGTCGAGCAGATAGACGAGGCAGAGCCAGTCGTTGCCGGGCACGTCATCCACGAGCCGCGCGACAATGCCGCAGACATAGCCCGCGAGCACGATGATCATGAAGAGCGGCGACTTGCCGTCCACCCGCTTCGCCTTCAGCGTCTTCGCAATGGCGAAGGGCCAGGAGAAGCCGAAGGTGAACAGCATCGCGAATTCAAAAATCGACGAGAGCGTCAGCATTTGCGTTTGAGTCCTTTTACTTCTTCAGCGTCTTGATCGTCAGCCCCGTGAGGTCGTGTCCCTTCTCGCGGAAAAGGAAGGACGCAACCGTCGCCGTCGCGACGCAGACCACGAGCCCGATGCCGCCCAGAAGGAACGGATGGAACTTGAGGCCGAAGACATTGCAATTGAGAATCTCACAGCTGAAGCAGACGAAGTAGTTCGCGATGAGACCGAGAACCGCCGCCCAGCCCTTGATGCGCGGCAGGAAGACGCCCATGAAGAAGAGCCCCGTCAAACCCGCCGTCAGCATCGCGATGTACTTGTTGAAGTTGTCGAAGAGGGCCGACGACTCCATGCGCGAGAGGATGAGCGCCACGGTGATGCCGAGGACGCCGATCACGTACGTGCAGACCTGTCCCGATCGGATCTGCGCCTTGCCCGAGATCGTCGGATTGAAGCGCTTGATGAAGTCCGTCACAATCGCCGTCGAGGCCGAGCTCAGGTTGGCGGAGAGCGTTGAGATCGTCGCCGCGAAGACCGCCGCGATCACGAGACCCGCGAGCCACGGCGGCATTTCCGTCGCCATGAAGATCGGCAGGATCGAATCGCCCTTCGGCATCGTCACGTCCATCGCCGCCGGATGCGTGTGATAGAACGCGAAGAGCGCCATGCCGATGCCGTAGAAGACGACCTGCGCAAAGACCGACATGCAGCCGTTGAACCACAGCGAGCGCTTCGTCGCGTTCTCGTCCGGCGTCGCGATGTAACGCTGGATGACGCACTGGTCCGAGGTGTAGCTCGAGAGGTTCGAGATGAGGCCCTGCACCGCGACGACCCAGAAGACGGGCTGCGAGAAGAGGAAGCGGAAGTCCCAGAGCGTGTTCTTATCATACGACGCGGCAACCGTCCAGAACGCACCGACGCCGCCCGTCTTGCAGATGAGGAGCACCAGCACCGAGACCGCACCGCCCATGAGCACGATGCCCTGCACGAAGTCCGACCAGATGACGGCCTCGAGTCCGCCGAGCGAGCAGTAGACCATCGTGAGGATGCCGCAGATGAGAATGCACGTGTCGATCGAAACGCCGGTCACCGCATTAAGCGCGATCGCCGGAAGCAAGGTCACGACCGCGACGCGGCAGACCATGAAGACGATGAACGCCGCCGAGCCGAAGAGCCGCACGCCCAGGTTGAAGCGCTTCTCGAGATACTCGTACGCCGAGGTGATGCCGAGACGGCAGAAGAACGGCAAATAGTAGTAGATCGCGACCGGCGCCATGCCGATGATGAAGAACGCCATCACGAAGTACCGCCAGTCCTGCAGATACGCCTGCGTCGGAATCGCAATGAAGGTAATGGACGAGAGCATCGTCGCGAAGATCGACATGCCCGCGACATACCACGGAATCTTCCCGCCGCCGCGGAAGTAGTCGTTCTCGTCCTTCTTCTTGAAGATAAAGAAACAGGCCATGCCGACCATCAGAAGCGCGTAGACGGCGACGACCGCCCAGGCTGTCGCGCCGAACTTGCCCGTCTTGCGGAACGACGCCGTCGAGACGGCGGCCGTGCGCAGGGCCGGCGCCTGTTCGCCACCCGCGATCACGAGCTCGTACGATTCGGGCGTCTTGCCCTTCTTGAGTCCCGCCGCCGCGCCGCACCGCGGCACGTCGCCCTCCGCGAGTTCGCCGTAGTCGCACCACGCGTCGGTGACGCAGTTGTACGCGAGGATCTTCCGCTGCCAGCCGAGCTTGACCGGATCCTTCTCCGTCGACTTGTTGAGCGCCCGGGCAACCCAGCCGTCATAGCCGAAACCGCCGATCAGAAGAACGTGCTGATGCCCCGACGGCAGAAACGCCGCGCCGATCACCGTTGTCTTCTCCGGGAGCGGCGAAAGCGTTTTCCAAGTCGGGGAGGAGGCACTCTTGCCTCCTCCAATAGAGGACAGAATCAACGCATGTCCGTCGGTCAGCGGCGCATACGTCTCCTTGTCAAAGCCGCCGTAGACGACGAGCATTTTCTCCTTCTGGTCGCCGTTCTGAATCGCCGCAACCGGCTGCACACGCGCCGGTCCGGGGACTTCGCCGATGAATTCCCACGCCGCGTCTTCGGCCGCGACATCGAGCCGCCAGACCTTCTTCGCGCCGACGACGTAGACGACCGACCCGTCGGCCGCCGCCGCGCCCATCTTCACAGGCTCAGGCAAAGGCGCGAGGGCTCGCGTCGGAACGACAGGCACACCCGTACCGTCCGTGTCCTCACGGACAGGCGCGGTAACAGTCGGCTGGCCAGTGCCAGTCGCTGAGGACGCAGCCGAGCGAAGCGAGACAGCCGAAGGCCGCGACGGTACGGTAGCAGCCATCGGAACTTGCGGGTCGAAGATGTAGGCGTCGGCGTAGTCGGTGTCGCCGTCGGTACCGCCCGCGCAGAAGACACCCGTCGGCACTTCGCACGAGACGCCCTCGGCGACGCGATGCGACAAACGCCCGACGACCGTCCAGACGTCCCCCGCCCCCGTACCGCGAGCCGTCTCGACCGCGGCGTTGGCCCGCCGCACGCAGACGGAATCGCCGTAAACCTTGACGCCGTCGACGAAGTCGCTGCCGCCGGCGACGAGGAACGCACCGTCCGGCAGGAAGCCGCCGAAGGGACGTGCCACCTTCGCGGGCAGCGTTTCGACCGCTCCCCACTGAACCTCAACCGGCGTCGCCTGCGCCACAGGCGCAAGCAAAGCCACCCAAACAAGACGCTTAAGCCATTCCATCGTCAACCTCAACCATCGACCTCAACCAACAACCAGCAACCAACAACCAACAACCCGCAACCAACAACCCTCACTTCCCCAGACTCGCCTTCACGTCGGCAAGCGGGACGGTCACGAAATCAATCGTCGCATAGCCGGCGCCTTCGTAGAGGATGCCGACCTGCTTGTCTTTCGTGATCGTGATGTCGCTGTACGCGGCGCCCTGCGGACAAATTGAGATGCCCTCGTTCCAGGTCTGGCCGTCGTCAAGCGAGGCACGCAGGTAGAGATTGTTGCGGCCGCCCGAGTTGCAGTTCGAGAAGAGAAGCGTCTTGCCGACGCGCATGATCTGCGCATTACACTGCGGATCGCGCAGCGTGTTGTCGTAGCGCGACTCCCACGTCTGGCCACGATCCTTCGAGACATGGATCTGACGCCCGCCGCCGCGCCAACGCGAGTTGATCATCCACGTGCCGTCGTTGAGTTCGACGACCTTGCACTCGTCGCCGCACTTGACGGGCGTGCCGATCGCCTTCCACGTCTTGCCGTGGTCGGTCGAGCCGAAGAGCGCGTTGCCGTCGCCGACATGGACGAGCGTGTGAAGAAGCGTGCCGTCCTTCGTCTGGATGCCCGAACCGGACGTGATGAAGATGAAGCCGCCCTGATTCTGGCGCTTGCCGAACGGCCAGGCGTCGAAGGCGATGTCCTTCGAGATGTCGCGCGGCTTGGACCACGTCTTGCCGTTGTCGGACGATTCCTGCACCCAGAACTGGTAGACGCCGTAGTTGTGCTTGCACTCCCACACGTTGTAGAAGAGGAAGATCTTCTTCGCCTCGTTGTCAACGATCAGCGAGGGATCCGAACCCGCCCACTTCTCGACGTCGGTCCACGTCCACGTGTACGAGTTCTTGGGTGCCGTCCACGTCTTGCCGTTGTCGCTCGAGCGGCGGATCGTGATGTTGATCGGCTGGCAGGTATTGAGGTCGCCGCCGTGGTTCGTGCGCGCGTCACACGCCGCGACGAGATCCCCGTTCGGCGCCGTGCACAACGCCGGAATGCGGTAGATCTTGATCCCGTTGTCCCCCGCCTTCCAAAGCGTCTGGACAGGTGACACGGCAGCGCCGGCAACAGCCGCCGCCGAGAGAGCGAACGTCAGCACGAGTTTCTTCATGTCATTTCTCCTTTCGTTATGATTACTTGCCAGCGCCAGTCCGCGAGGACGCGGACGGTACGGTCTTGCGCACCACGATCGTCCGGTTCGCCCGCGAGGCGGCGATCCGGTTGCGGTCGCGGATAAGCTCGATGAAATCGGCGTAGTACCACGAATATGTCCGACCCTTCACGTCGCGGCGGATCTCGACCACGAGACGGCCGTCGTCGTCAATACGTGAAGCCACCTTCGCGACGAGCCACGGGAAGTTGCTGTCGTAGGGATTCGCGAACGTAAACGACTGAGGCAGATGCTCGATCTCGGTGTAGCCCTCAGGGAAACGAATGACGTACGTCTCGTCCTCGGCCCCTGCGCCCGCCACGGCGAATGGTGTGCGGCGAACCTTGCCTGCATAGTTCGGAATCGTCGAGATCAGCGCCGGCAGCTGCAGCGTGATTGTGTCGCCCGCCACCGTCGCGTAGTCGGGCACGAAGCACTTGAATTCGCGGCGCGCCGGATAGCTCGTGATGTCCGCCTCGAGCTCGCCCGTCGCCGTCGCGGCCTGCGCGATCGAGCCAAGAATCTTCTGGTGGAGTCGGTTGCGGTCCTCGGGCAGGATCTCCGCGTACTGCTTGCGGAACGCCCCGACGGGATTGCCCCACAACACAGTCTTGACGACCATGTCAACGCCGCCGTTCTCGCGCACCTCGAGTTCCTTCGTCTGCGACGTGTAGTCGTAGTAGTACGTCCCGTCCTGCGGCACGATCACCGTACCGAACTCGGCCGTCGACGGATCGAGGAATCCGTTGCCCTGATACGCGCAGATGCCGAGCGGCAAGTACTCGTTCTCCGTGCCGACGAAGTACGTCACCGAATCCCGGAAGAAGCCGAGGAACCCGCCCGACTTCACCGTCACGCGGCAGAGCGCGTGGGCGAACTCGTAGGCGTTCGGCTTCTCGTAGCGCGTCCGCTTGCGGAGGTCCTCCGGGTAGGCCGCGTCTGTGCCCGCGAGGACGACATCCGCCTCGTAGCCCGCCGCGCGATAGAGCGCTGCGAGCGTGCGCACATAGTCGACGCGCGTCGCGTAGCGCTCGGCGAGAATCACGTCGGGGGACGTGAACTGGTCCTTGAACGGCAGCTCCCAGAGCGAGGGCCCCGCGACCGAGACGTGCTTCGTCATCCAGTTGCGGATCGCGACGACGCCGTTCGTGCCGACGAGTGTCGCCTGCTCCTCCTTCGCAATCGTCTCGAGTGCCGCCTCGAGCGCCGCGTCCGTGCCTACCGCCGCGTCGTCCGCCGCGCGGAATTCGGCCATCAGCTGCGAGAAGTCGTTGGACGAGACGATGAGTTGGTCGCGCCAGAGCGACGAATAGGGCTGGCCGGGCTCATTCGGGATGCGCCGCGGATTGATCACCTCGCGTGTCCAATCGTTGAGGCGCACATAACGGCGGTCAAGCGGATCCTTCGCGTCAAAGCCGAACGTCGTGTAGAACGAGGCCGGCGCGTTCGTCATCACGTTGACGAGCGTGTAGCTGATCGTGCTGCCGATCTCGACGGACGGCAGGTTGACGACGAGGAGCTTGCCGGCCGGATAGCGCGGCGCCGCGGCCGCCCAGCCGCAGTCCATCACGTTGATCTCCTTCTCCGAGACCGCGTACTCCGTGCCGTCCTTGTTGCGGACGCTCGCCGAAAGGAGCTTCAAATCCTGGATCGCGGGATTATAAGAGAACTTGAGTTCTGCTGAGCTCTTCTTACCCTCGTACGTGAGAATTTCCTTCTCGATACGATTCGTACTAACCCAGCTGTGCGGACCGAAGATGTCGACTTCCGTCGACTCGAGACGCCACCGAACGTCCGCCCCCGACGTACGGTCGTTGAAGAAGACTGGACGCTTCCGCTCCGCCGCCTCAGTGCGCTTGATGTCCTCCCGGAGCTGCGCGTACTCCTCCGGCGTGAACTCGACGGACGTCACCGCCGCGCAGCGGTGCGCCGTAAGCTTGCCGTCCGCATACCGGAACGAACGGTTGTAGTTGTAGCCGCCCTGGATCGCCTCGTCGCCCGGAAGCTCCTTCACCGCGCCGAGCGCGCCGTTGAGCTCGATCTCGATCGTCTCGCAGACGGACGCCGTCGAGTCGAGCGTCAGCTTGAAGCGCCGCTTCTCAAGCGCCGTGTTGCCGTTCAGAATGAAGTTCGCCATGCCGAGGGCGCGCGTCACGAACGGCACCATCAGTTCGCCGCACGTCTCGCCCGGAAGCACCGCCTCGGGAAGGCGCGACGACAGCACGACGCGGATCGGCGTCTCGGTGTCGAGCATGTTCTCCGGCTCGACCGAGCAGCGCACGAGCTCCGCGCCCGGCGCGACCGCCCTGACGACGCGCTCGAAAAACTTCGTGCGCGCCTCGCTCGTCATCTTCACGAAGCTCTCGCGGTAGACGGAGTCGTTGATGCCGTTGAAGAAGAT
This sequence comes from uncultured Verrucomicrobiota bacterium, assembly GCA_945834475.1. GTDB lineage: Bacteria > Verrucomicrobiota > Kiritimatiellia > RFP12 > UBA1067 > UBA1067. The sequence continues at coordinate 7,506 of CAMAHK010000020.1, read as the reverse complement.
CTCGTTCTCGAGGAACATCGAACCGTCCTGCGCGAGCCGCGCGTGCGAATTGACCTTGAGCTGGTTATGCTCGGCCGTCGGGATCGGCGTCGTCAGCAGCGTCTCCCCGTCGGGACGCGCCACGAGGTAGCTCTTGTCGCTCTCGTACGCCGGGAAGAGGTCCTTCGCGTTCTCGTTCGTCGGGTCCATCAGCATGTAAGAGCGACTCCCACGGTCCACGGCGACGATCGCATGATTGAAGAAGGGACGCGGCACGGACGGGTCGATCTTCTCGGCGACGTGGATGAGGACGGGATACGCCTCGAAGCCCGCAATGCGCAGCAACGCCACCAGGAGCCCCGCCTTGTCGCGGCAGACGCCGTAGCGGTTGTCGAACGTGACATCGATGTCGTGCGGCGCGTAGCCGGGGGACGTGTCTTCCATCGTGAGCCCCATGTAGCGGATCTCCTGCGAGACAAACTTGAAGATCGCGCGGATCTTCGCATCGTCGTCCTTCAGCCCGACCAGCACTTCCTCGACCTTGTTCGTCATCGCCGGCGTCGTCTTCATGATGTGCGGCAGGCAGAGGTTCCAGTACCACTGCGAGAGCTCCTCCCACGTCTCGGCCGTCGAAACGCGCATGTGCTGCACCTCGGTGAAGAGGCGCGGCATCGCCGGCTCGGGGAAGCACTGCGGCGAATTGGTCGCGACCCACGTGTGCAGGATCGAGCCGTCCGCAAGCTCCTTCTCCGTCGCCGTCACATTGCCGAGGGGATTCAGGATCGTCTTCTTCTTGAGCGGTAGTTCCTTCGGGGCTGTGATCTCGACCGTCGACTTCAGGATCGGACACGACCACTCGAAGACGTTGATGTCGCTCCAGACGCCCTCGCAGCGCGCCTTCGTCTCAGCCGAGCGCGTCTTCGTGTGGACGGTCTCGCCGACCTTCAGGTTCGGAATCGTGCAGACGATGCGCCGGTCGAGCGGATCGTAGATGTTGACGGACATCGACGAGTTGTCCGTCGACTCCTTCGTCGTCTTCGAAATGTCGATCACACGCTCGACGCCGTTCGTGCCGATCGCGCCGACATACAGGATCTCGGCGTTGCCGTAGCGCTTCGAGTAGCGCATCGAAATGACACTTTCGTCGCGCCGCCCCTTCTCGGTCAGGATCTTCGTCCAGCTCTCGCTGATCTCCTCATAAGAACCGTCCGGCTTGTAAGTAATCTTCGACAGACTGTCGACGAGCACCGAATCCGCATCAGGGAAACGTTCGACTGTCACCTCGTCCGCCCGCACGGCCGTCGCCGCCAGCGACGCCAGAACCACGAGGAGCACAACATTCAATTTCTTCTTCATCGTCATAAGAGTACATATTATAGCAATTATCAACGCGATTGTATTAAATTCTTGTCTGCCAAAGACACTCATTTTCGCGAAGGCAACGAGCGCAACCAGCATCAGCGCGACGGACGCGGGCTTGACGCCGCGCAAAATACCGCGGACGATTCGGCTCGTCTGAAAGCGCTCGAGCGAGGCAAAGGCCAGATACGCGAGCAACGAGCCCGGCAGGAGCAAAAATATCGAGGCGAGCACCGCCCCGGGGATCCCTGCGAGCTGAAAACCGAAGTAGGTCGCCCCATTGACCCCGATCGGACCGGGCGTCATCTGCGTGAGCGCCATCAGGTTCGCAAATTCTTCCGTCGTAATCTGCAAGAAATGCGCCGTCGGACCGACAAAGTCCTCAATATACATTGGCACCAGCACGAATCCGCCGCCAAAGCAAAGCGCCCCGTACTTGAGGAAGAGGAGGAGGGCTATAGGTGTAGTCGAAAGGCGTAGGTGTAGAGCGGAGGATGTCTTCTTTTCCTTCGCACCCCTACACCCTGAGCCTACGCCTAAAATCATCGCCCCGGCCAAGACCCACGGGACCGCCACGCCCGCGAGGAGCGCCGCGAGCGCGGCCACGCCGACACCATAGGCGAAGGCGTCGGGGAGGGACTTCTTCCAGCCGCGAATGATCGTTGCCGCAATGATACCGGTGAGCGCACTTCGAAGCCCGACGAACGCTGATTCGAGGTACGGATTCCCAAGCGGGATCGCCTGGTAGCCCATTGCAACGCCCGTAAAGATGATGATGCTCGGGAGCGCAACCGCGAGAACGCCGACCGCCGCGCCGAGACGTCCCGCGACCTTGCGCCCGACGTAGACGGCCGTGTGCGTCGCGATGAGCCCCGGAATCATCTGAAAGATCGGCAAATGGTCGAGGAGCTCGCCCTCCTTTGTCCACCCCTTCTTGGCAAACGTCTGGTCTGCCGCCGCAATGATGGTATACCCGCCTCCGATGATGAAAAGCGAGATCTTGAAGAGCTCGAGGAAGAGCAAGAACAAAGTGGAGAGTGAGAAAGAAGTGGAGAGATGAGGTGGAGGTGGACAATGGCGGGAGGTTTTCTCCATCAGAGCGAGCCTTCGATTGGGTTGCCGAAAGTGCCGAAGGAGGAGAATGGTTCGACCGTGACTTTCAGCTTCTCACCCTTTGGCAGAATCGCCTTCGCAAGCGTGATGTACGACTCGCCCTGAGCCCGCTGGTCCTCAAGCGGCATGTTATACCCCTGCGCCAACACAAACCGCTCGACTTCGCCCACCCGCACCCGGTACCCGTACGGACGCGTCACGCTCGCGTTCGCCGCCGGGAAGCGGATCTCGATTGCCTCCAGCGTCGGCTGGCGTCCCTTCCCGCGCTTCTTGCCCTCGGTCGTCTTCGTCGTGATCGTCGCATCCGCAGCGAAAGCCGGCGGCACCTCCTTCGCCTTGCGGGGTTCAAAGGCGAACGGGGGTTGCGAATCAGCGCCACGGCGTGAGGTCACGCCGGGTACTAGCATCTGCACCCAGTCCGCACCGAGCTTGCGGCCGTAGCGGAAGTCGTGGCGTTCGTAGACGATTGCGTCGTCGTAGACGCTCACGAGGAGACCCTGCTGTCCGTCGTTCGAATCGTAGCGCGGCATGATCGCCGACTCGCCGCCCGAAAAGCCGTTTTCGTAATCGGGCTTCACGTCGCCACGGAAGCAGTCGATGAGACCCGTGTAGCGAAGCGACGAACAGCAGACGGCCGTGAACGCCCCCTGCCAGATCGCGCGCTCGTCCGTTTCGGAGAAATGGGAGTGTCCCGAGAATGCGACCGCGTTCGGATACGCCGAAAGCGCGGCGGTCGCGCCGCCGTCGTCGTGACCCCAGGCCCAGGGACCGAACACCGTGTCCTTGAGGTGCGCGTGCTGCACGTAGAAGAACGGCTTGTCGCCCGTAAGTTCGTCCTTGTGCGCGTCAAGGAACGGCTTCAAAAGCGTCCCGAAGTCGCCGCCCTCGCATTCGATGTGGTGATCCCACTGCGAGCCGATGAAGCGGTAGCCTTTGACGGTCTTCATGAAAACGGACGATTCGGATTCGTGGAAGATGCGCTCCCAGTTGCCCTTCATGTCCGTCGCGAGAATATGTTGCTTGCGGATATCCTCATCCTTGAAACACTGCGCGGCATAGTTGCCGTAGTTGTGTCCGTCGAGGTCGTGGTTACCGTAGACAAAGATCTTCTCGACGCCGCAGCCCTCGGGGAAGACCTCGTACCACACCTGTGCGATCGCCTCCAGTTCGTCCGTGAGACCCTTGTCGGCGAGGTCGCCCGCAATCATCACCGCGTCGACGCCGCGCGACTTGAAGTACTCAAGCGCCTTGCGGAACGTCTTCGTGTCGTGATGGTAGCTAAGGGACTTCCCATCCTTCCAGAGCCGCACGTGCAGATCGCTCAAGACACCAAAGGTAAGATTCGCCTTCCCGGCCGGACTCCAACCCGCCGGCGCCGCAAACAAATTGCGACTCCCGCCCAGCGAGACAAATCCCGCCGAAGCCAAGAACCCCTGCAAAAACGCCCGTCTATTCATATCAACCGCCCCTCCGTACCGCGGTGCGTCCCCGCCCGCGGCGTTTCCAAGTTCCTACTGGGAAAGCAGCACCAGCCCCCGACGCTCGACATACAGGCCGCCCACGTCCGGATTCGCCTCATCATACGGCTCCGCAACCAACCTCAGCCCCGTTGCCTTCGACGCCGCATCCTGCACCCACTGCAAATCCGTCGACTCGCCGCCCTTGGATGCCGTGACCTCTATGATGAAGTCACGTTCGCGTTTAACGTCAATCGTGTAGCCGGCCTCCACCAACGCCGCGCGATCGGCAGCCGCGGCAGCTACCAGCGCATCATAGCTGTTGTTGAAGACGTCAATGTCTGACGAGAGCCTCGGACGCCCCAACTGATAATTGAGCGCGAGTCCGCCTGCTACATAGGTCTCCCCGTTCTTTATGCGCGAACGGGCAATCCGCTTGAGTACTTCGGCCTGAAATCGGGTGACAGCCATCGTCTGATTCTCCCTACACGTTTAAACGCCGCCATGTCCCCATTGGTCTCAATGGCATCAAGGACCTGTTCAAGCTGTACGTCCGTCTCTGGATGCAAGACATCGCCGGCAAACCAAAGGCACGTCGCGCGGTAATCTGTCACCACGGACTTATACTCCTCTGTTTTGACGATATCTTGCCAGCTCATTCAAACAATCCTCGCTCGCTGCATATTCTACCACAATTACTGGAACAGCAGCACAAGCCCCTTGCGCCCGACAGAAAGCCCGTTCGCGTCGCGCATGAGGCAATACCCCTTCGCCTTCGCCGCTGCATTCAAGACAAACGTCGCCGTTGCCGCGCTTGCCTTCGAACCCTCCGACCACGTGACGATCTGTTCCATACCCTTGAACTCGCGCACGCCCACGTCAATCGTCACCGTCGCGCCGGCCGCGAAGTCGACGTCGCCCTTGCCCCAGGCGAAGCCCTGAGACTTCCAAGGTTCTGTCTTTCCCGATAGGTCAATCGTCGAACCATTCTGCATCGTACACCCGATGAAACGCTGCGTTGTCGGCGTGAACGTTCCCGAGACCTTCAAGACCGCAGTATCATTCTTGTAGGCGAACGAATTTTTCTCGGACGCGGCAACATAGTTTGAAACCACCATATTTCCCCCCATGGTCACCCATCCGTCCGTCATCTTGAGCGTCATCGTCGGCTGATTCAGCGAGCAGTTCTTCAAAATGAACAGCTCGCCGCCGCCCACGACGTCTATTATCAGCGGCATCCCACCTGTTTTCGTCTTCGGCTGCCAGCGGACTTCCGCATCCGTGGCGATCCAGTTCCGCAACTCATATCCATTGGAATCAACCGTCGCGAAGAACGTATAGGTCTTGGTTGTCGCGAAAGTCGAATCGTCCAGCAATGTGACATTGGGATTAAAGCGGCGATTCACTTTGTCTAAAGAAACATTATACTGCGTATTGTCGTTATTCGTACCGATGTTGGCAACTGTATTCGAAATCATGCCCCCGTTTAGGACGATTGTATAATCTGACCAATTGTAGCTGCCGCGCGGATCAAGTGCGCCACCTGCCGCAACCGTCACGGACTTATCCGCGCCAAAAAGCGAAACGCCTTCTGCCGACATGTCGCCGCTTGCCGTCGCCAGGACGCCCTCCACAACACGCGTCTCACCCGAGTAGGACTGTGTTGTCAGGGTCTGCACGAACGTGCCCGGACCCTCCTTGATGAGCGTGAGGTTGCCCGTCAACGCGACCGAGGTGTTGTCGTGGACTTTGTCCGTCGCCACCGTCGCATGCAGTTCGCCGCCTTCGACCGAGCTCGTCACTTCCGTCTTGTTGACCGACGCCGCGCCCGGCAGGACGAGGTAGAGCTTGTGGCCGTTCAGGTCAAGGGCGAAGGGAATGTCCATCGGCCCGAGGCCGCGCCAGTCGCGGTCACCGTCGATAACGACCGTCTCCGTCGGCTTCTCACCCGCAAACTCAATCGTTGCGAAGGAGAGGTCAGTCGTATCCGGCCAGCTGATCGTCGCGAGCTTGTCCCACGGAATCACCACCGCCGTCGTCGGGCCCGGCGTCAGATTCAGAGAACCTCCCGGCGTTAGCCCCGGCGTCGGTTCCGGCACGTTCGCCCACGACCAGTTGTCAGGATTCGCCGCATCTGCACTGACCGCGCCCGTCCAAGTCGCCGTCGGCACCTTCGCACCTCGCGCCGCGACCGTGAGCCCGGTCGCCGAAACCTGAAGTTCGAAGTCTTCCGAAGTCGCTCCGTTCGTCTTCAGGACGAATTCCCGTCCCGCGTACTCCGTGCCTTCGCTCCACTCGACAATCTTGTCCCCCGCGGCAATCTCGCGCACGCCCACGTCAATCGTCACCGTCGCACCGGCCGCAAACTGCGCCGCCGCCCCCGCCGCGTTGGACAGCGACCACGTCGTCTCCTTCGTCGACAGGTCAATCGTCGAGCCCTTCATCAGCGTGCACGGATAGAAGTTGTCGCTCGTCGGCGTAAAGGTTCCCGAAACCTGCAAAGCGCCCGTGCCCGAACACGTCGCATCATTGGCGACATAATCCTTAACCCTCAAGGTGTAGGTCTGAAGATTAAGCAATCCTCCGACTCGGAAAGACACATCTGAAAGGTCGGAATTCTTTTCGAGCTGCAGGTTTTTTGTACCCCCGAGAACAATCGTGCCTGCATCGACCGCCGACGGCCCCCAATGCAGGATGTTTGACAGGTTCAGCGTCAAGGTATAGCCATTAAGATTCAACTTGCCAGCATAGTTGTATTCCTTCGACGTCTTGAATGTCGAATTGGCCGCCAACGTAATCTCCGCATTAAACGGATTGCTGCCAATATTTGAACGTGTTCCCGTATTCGCAAGCGTTCCGCCGTTCAGCTTGATCGCATAAACATCCTTAAAACCATACTTGCCGTTGACATCCAGCGTGCCGCCCTCATTGACGACGATCTCACTGCCCGCTGAACCAAGTGGCTTAAAGTTGGCAATGGTCTGCGAAGTCGTACCGATCTTCAGCGTACCGGCATTGACCTCGTTCCCTCCGGCGTAGGATGCCGACGAGTAAGCCATCGTCAAGGTCTTCGCGCCTTCCTTCACCAGCCGCATGTTACCCGTCAAAACAACCGTCAATGCCGAAAAATCGGCCGTTACGTCTAGATGCAATTTTCCTGGACTGGCCTTTTCTGTCGTGCTGTCGGTTATCGTCCCCGTGCCAAGCAATCCGGAAATGCCGTTGAGCGTCAGACTGTGGCCGTTGAGGTCAATGCTATCCGAAACCGTCACCTTGCCGCAACCATCAATCGTTACGTCACCCGTCAACTGCTCCGGACAAGCGTCGCCCGGGATCGTCATATCCGCCCACGCGGCGGTGGCGAAGCCAAAGAACAATACGGAAACGAGACTTGAAAGAACGTGGTTCTTCATAGTTTGACTACTTTCCCCGATTGACGACCTGATACTTTGAAAACACAGAACGCTTCCAAAGCGACTAAACTTTGAAAGTTTTTAAATTATATCAAAACGACCGCCGCGAAACAACGAGGGGGTCATTCGGGGGCGCATCTGTGGATTTTAAAACTTCTTCTCCCCATCTGCACCTACCAATAGCG
>CAMAHK010000019.1 GCA_945834475.1 uncultured Verrucomicrobiota bacterium | reverse complement strand
GACGACATTTTGAATCGGGCGCAACTCTGCGTGCGGCGAAGCCGCCTGCGGTTAAGACTTAACGCAGGAGTTCTCATCACTCCTGTAGTCGCGTCTGAACTTGTACATGTCTATTCTCTCGTTGACGGCGCGGTTCTGCCTGTGGTAGAATACGCGCCATGAGTCAACGGGAGAGAAAGGTGCGGCCGCACGAGCGGGTCGCGGAAAAGGTGCGCGAGGCGGTGCGTGCCGCCTCGCCGGGCGATGCCCTTGGCTCGGAGGTTTCGATTGCCAAAGACTGCGACGTTTCGCGGATGACAGCGCGCAAAGCCGTGAACGCGCTGATTGCGGAAGGTCTCGTTGAGCGGCGTGCGGGCGTCGGGGTCTTTGTGCGCGGGGCCGAGGCGATTACGCGGCGCTTTCGCCTGATTGCCGGTGATCTTCTCTGGGATGCGGCGATCCGGGTGGCCAGTGCCGCGCGGCGGGTAACGCTGGAGAGCGGGGCGGAGATCGAGTTCCGCGATGCGCATGGCGACGAGCGAGAGTACCTCGCCGAGATCGCGGCGCTGCCGGAGTCGGGTGCGACGGGGGCGATTGTCATTTCGATTCATTCGGTGGCGGCTGAAGCGGCGTTGCGCGAACTCGCGGCGAGCGGCTTCCCGCTTGTGGTCGTCGACCAGGCGTTTGCGTCGGGCGACCTCGTCGGCATCGCCTCGGACAATGTTGCGGGCGGCGCACTCGCGGCGGAGGCGATTGTCGCGGCGGGTCACGCGCGTGTCGGCTTTCTGGGCGACTTCGAGGCGAGTACTGTGTGTGATCGCTGGGAGGGCTTTCGCGCGAAGCTCAAGGAACTCGGTTGTGCCGCGCCTGGCAAGTACGACATTCGCGGCGTTGCGCGACTCGAAAGCTGGGAAGACAAGGTTGCCGCGCTCGTGCCGCGCATTTTGAAGCTCAAGAAGCGTCCGACCGCAATCTTCTGTTCCTGCGACGCCGTCGCCCGTCACGCGATGCGTGCGTTGGAGGCGAATGGCGTCAAGGTGCCGGAAGAGCTTTCGCTCGTCGGCTTCGACGATGACCCGATCGCCGAGTGGACGACGCCGGCGTTGACGACTGTTCGCCAGAGCTTCACCTCTATTGGTCGCGCCGCCGCGGAAAAGCTCCTCGCGCTCGCCGCCCACGCCGACACGCCGCGCGAATCCGTCGCCGTGCCCGTCGCGCTCATCCGCCGTGATTCACTGATATCAAATTCTGACAGGGAGACATCCAAATGAAGAGTGTGATGGTAGTGACCATGGCGGCGGCGACGATGGTGGCGCTGGGCGCCGGCATTGAGGATCGTACGGAGGCGCGCGAGTTTGTCGGCGCGAACGGCGGGACGTTCCGCTATCGATGGGCCGAGAAGACGTCTGCTGTGGACGGTGAGAAGGTGCCGCTTGTCTTCTTCTTTCACGGCGCGGGCGAGCGCGGCGACAACAACGTGTCGCAGCTGCATCATGGTGTTCCGGACATCGTCGCTTGGCTCGATAAGAATGAGTCCGGTTTCAAACTTGTCGCGGGACAGGTTCCGACGGGGAAGCTTTGGGTGGATGTTAAGTGGGATTCGACATCTCACACGATGCCGGCCGAGCCTTCGGAAACGATGGGGCTTTGCCTGGAGTTAATGGATGAGCTTCTCAAGGATCCGTCTGTCGACACGACTCGCGTGTATGCGACAGGCATCTCGATGGGTGGGTACGGATGCTGGGATGTCATCTCGCGCCGTCCCGAGGTCTTTGCCGCGGCGATTCCGATTTGCGGCGGTGCCGATCTCGCGCAGGCACCGAAGCTGAAGGATCTGCCGATCTACACGTGTCACGGCAGCAAGGATACGTCCGTTCCTGTTTGTCGTTCGCGCAATATGTGCAGTGCGCTCTGGGCGGTTGGGTCCGATGTTCACTATCGCGAATTCATCGATTATCCCCACAATGTCTGGACCGAAACCTATAAGGATAACGCCATTTTGACCTGGTTCTTCTCGCAGCGCAAGGACGGCGCGACAGGCGGCGGTGGCGATTCGGGCGGCACGGGTGGCGAAACGCCTCCGCCGGGCACGGCGACGGTGACTGATCTCGGCGAGGTGCGTCTCGCAAGCGCGACCCATACGCTCGCTGCGCAAGCTGGGGCGGCGATTCGTCAGACGGCGGCATCCTTCACGCTCGCGGCAGGTACTGGCAAGAGCGGCCTTGATCGCATCGTTGCGACGGGCGGTACGGGCAAGGCCAATGCGCATCTCGACATCGATGAGCTCACGCGGGAAGATCATGCAGTTCTTGATCTCCATGCGCCGATCAATGTACTCGGCACGGCACTTCCTGGCACGGCGGGGAGTGTGAACATCACCGCATCGAACGGCGTCGAGACGGTTGGTACGGGTGCGGAAGGTCAGATCTCGCTTCCGATCGTGCCATGGGCGCGCGGCGCGGCTTCGACGCTCGCCTCTGATGTCGCATGGACGACGCTTGTTGCTTACGACGCCGAAAAAGGTTTCCGTTTCCTCGAGCCGGAGACGGAATACGAGACCACGTCGTATTCGCAGACTGGGGTTCAGCCGACAACGGGTGCGAACGTGCGCGTGACGGCGGCGGGTGTTGTGGACTTTGCCGGAGATTCGGAGGTCAATTCGTTCTCGATGCTCTCTACGGCCGCGTCGCAGGTGTACGTCACTAACGGCACGATGCGCATTGCCTCGGGTGTACTCGATTTGACCTCGACGGCGGATAATGCCGTTGGTGTCACGGGTAACTTCGATTTCGGGGCGGCGACAGGGTATGTGACGCAGTATGCCGCGAAGAAGATGACGCTGTCGGGAACGATTAAGGGAAGCGATGTCGTTTTAGCCGACAATCTGCTTGATGCGTCGGCGGGCAAAGGACTCTTCACAATCAAGGCGAAGGGCTCGTTTACGGGCGACTTGTATGTGAACGGCGGAAATGTGACGATTGCCGAGTCGACGTTCGTACCTTCGGGTGACAGGAAGGGAAACACCATTGTAAACGGAAAGCTCTTCTTGGAGCAAGGAACTCTTAACGGTCTCTCAGGCCGAGGTACTATCGACAAGCCGTATACGGGAACAAAGACGTTGACTGTTGGCGATAATGATGCCGATGGTAATTTCGCCGGTACGATTCTGCACACGAAGGGTAATTACTCGTTTGTGAAGAAGGGTACGGGCACACAGCGTTTCAGCGGCGTCGTCGATGTGGGTGGTGACTTCACCGTTCAAGCCGGCAAGGTTGTGCTGACGGGTACGCTAACGGCGAATAAGGTCACGCTGAAGCAGGGTGCAACTTTCGTTGTCGATGCTGCAAGCCGTTTGACTTCGACTGAACCACGCCAGATGGTTATCGCAAACAACTCGCTGGCCGGAGTCGTATTCGAAAAGGGCGAAAACGTAGCCGAAATCGAATTGCGTAACGACGGCAAGGAACTTTGGGCCACGCCGAAGATCGGCGGCTTGACCCTGACGGTGCAGTAAATCTTTCATAAACAAAGAAAGGAGAAACAATGAAATCATTATTCAAATTCTCGGCGATCTTTCTTCCGATACTGGCGCAAGCCGAGGAACCCCTAACGGGAATCGGTTGGCAGAAAACTGAATGGGCAGACAAGATTGCCAATGCCTATGATTTCTTTGCACCGGAAAATTGGGATAATGGCGTTGTCAATGGACTCTTTGGCATTGGCCTTGGTACGGCAAAAACGACGCAGTATATCAAGTTTACACAAGACTACTCCGGAAGCATGAGCTTTACCCATTCTTGCGATGCGTATTTGACTTTCGTTTCGGATGGCACGCGTGATGCCACGTGGTATATTACTGGAGATCTAAATGGAAATGCCTCGATTACAAAAGGTTCTGTGACGTTCGGGTCCAGCGATGCTAATCGCAAGGTTAATGTCGATCTCGGAGGAGTGGCGCGCAAGTTTACATTGAAGGGGACTGCGGGTTATGCTTTTTGCAACGCGATTCAGAATGGTGACCTTGATGTATTCGCGCAACCTGTCATGACTCTTCGCTACGATAAAGCTACAATCGATGGTGATGTGACCTTTGCCGGAGCGAAATTGCAGTTTGACAGCAGCCATACGGATTGCAGTGGTACTATGCGCACCAAGAATCTCAAATTTGTCGGCAATGAACTTGAATTGAAGGGAAGTAATGCGGATGTCGTAGATACGGTCGGGGGCGATTTGACCATCAGCGGTGAGTCTGGGGCATTGAAACTTGTGACCGTTCTCGCGCCAACTAAGAGTTCGGTTCTTAAGGCAGACAAACTTGTCCTTGAGAATCATCCGTTTGTCGGTTTCCGCGGCCATAATTTGGGCCAGCAGTCGCCAGGTGTAGCGGGGGCAAACATCTTGTTCAAGACGACACCTGAGCTTGTCGGAGGTTTGATTCCCAATGCGGTTGCAGCGGCAAACTACGACGGTTCGAGCGGGAACGCCTCAATTCTCGGCTACTCATATAAGACTTCTCTTGCGACATACGATACCGAGAAAGGTGTACGTCCGCTTGATCTGGAGACGGAATATGTCAAGAGCATTGACGCTGTCGTGAGTGGGCATGAGAACCTACTCGTTCCGCATGGCGAGACGGTAACGATTGATGGTGAAAAGACGGTAAACGCGCTTTTGCTTCAGGGCGGCGATAGTAAGGTTGCGGCGACGCTCGCGAAAGGTGATGACGAGGCTAAGTTGAAGGTATTGAGTGGTCAGGTCGTTCTCGGGTATACTCGGAATGCGAACATTAAGATGAATCTTCCGATCTCGTTCGGAGAGATTGAAGGGTGCATTTCGTATGCATCGGGCAAGACCAGTACCTGGAATGCGCCGATCTCTGGTTCCATGGGTGTCACTTTCGGGTGGTTTTCCTGTGATGTTGCCGATGGCAATGGTTTGACAATCAACTCAGATTGCGATTACACGGGCGATACCTATGTTAACGGTGCTGTTGTCGTTGGTGTGAATAACAAAGTTCTGCCGATGGGCGCACGCCAAGGTGATGTATACGTGCGCGGTGCCTTGGGCTTTAACGGGTCGAGCAGTGGCGGTGTGAAGGTTACTCCGACAATTAATGGACTTTATGGCGATGGTATTATCAAGCGCAAGACTTACCACATTGACCTTACGTTTGGCGACAATAATTCGAATGGCGATTTCACGGGAACGGTTCAGGACTTCTCTAGCCTCACCAAGGTGGGCTCTGGTACGCAGCGACTGGCTGGCGCGATATCGATACCTACGGCGCAGGTAGCCCGTCGCGATGCAATTTATGTTAAGGAAGGTACGCTGATCTTGGATGGTACGGTTAGTGATTTGCCGGTCAACGTTGCGGCGGGTGCGAAGCTGGGCGGTTCGGGCATCATCAAGACTTCAGTAGCTTTCGCTGATGGCGCGAAGCTATTGGCAAAAGTTGAGGGCAAAACGTTGGCGGTGCCGTTGACGGTCGCAGCCGCGTCGGGTACGGCGATTGTCGAAGCCGACGGTTTGTGGAAGGGCGAGGCGTGTGTTTTGAAGGCGGCCGAGGGCGCGACGTTGGAGGGCCTGACGTTTAAGCGCGGGGCAAACGTCGGGAAGCTGACCTTGAGCGCCGATAAGACCGAGCTCTACGCGACGCCGAAGGCGAAGGGGTTTTCGATTGTTGTTATGTAAGAACTTGGTGTTGGGGGAACCGACGGGGGAAGACCCCCGCACCCCCTGGCGGTGTTGGGGGAACCGACGGGGGAAGCCCCCCGCACCCCCTGGCGGTGGAGAGATTTTCTGAAGCTGGCGTTTAATAGAATTGGTACGAAGTTTTTCTTCGTAACTGTCGCTGTCGAGGGGCGGCGGGCGGTTTTGTCGCGGCTCGTCGACGAGAAGTCGCGGCCGGTGCTGTCGGGTTGCGGCGAGCTGGTGCGGGCGGGGCTTCGGGCGCTCCATCTCGTTCGGCCGGCGGTCGGGGTGAGCGACTACGTGATTATGCCCGACCATTTCCATTTCTTGCTTCTGGTCGATTGCTCGCGCGATGCGATTATTAGTCCGCTGTGGTTAACGCATCGGCTGATCGATGCGCTGGAGCGCGCGGCGGGGAAACTGGGGGGAACCGACGGGGTGAATCCCCCGCACCCCCTGGCGGAGGGGGGTGGCTTTGGGTCTGGCGAGGTTTCGCCCGAGACGATGGCGCGGTATTTGGCCGAGGCCTGCGCGGCGGCCGATTTCGCGCGTGGGCTTGCGCCCGACCCGGGGGTGCGGGGGCAGGCCCCCGTCGCTTCCCCACTTCGCTTCGAGCGGTCGCCGTATCTAGAGCTTTCGTTCGATTCGCGCCAACTGAAGACCATTCGGTGCTACATTCGACTAAACCCGGCTCGCGCGATCTGGAAACAGCGGAACCCCGATCTCTTCGTTCGCCATACGAACCTTCGCCACCCGTATCTTGATGCGCGGCAGAGCTGGTCGTCGATCGGTTACGCGCCGCTTTTCGCGTCGCCGTTTCTCTTTCATGTTCGCTTGACGCTTAAGAAATCGGTTGAAGAGCATCGCGCGGCGATTGCAGAAATCGTCGAAAAGGCGCGGCGTGGGTACATCGCGGTTTCGGGTTTTCTTTCGCCAGGCGAGAAAGAAGCCTTTCGGCAGCTGAAAGAAGAACCGCGGGCGCGATTCATCAAACTTCTGCCTGCTTCGTTGCCGCCGCGCTATGATCCGTCGGCAGAAGATTCACGCGAAATCGCCGCCGGGCGTCTTTTGATCTTGAGCGGGTTTTCGAATACGCCGGCGTTGTCGGCGCTGGAGATGCGGAAGAATCCAGCGGTTGCGCATCAGTTCCGATTGAACTGCTTGGCGATGAATGATTTGGCGGCGGCGCTCTGTCGCGCGGCCGAGGAGGGGTTGACGAAATGATTTGGAGTGGTTTATTTCTTCTTGCTAATCTGGCGTTTGTTGATCCGTTTGTCGGCACGGCGGGGACAGGTCATACAACCCCAGCGGCGACGGTACCTTTCGGGGGCGTTCAGGCGGGGCCTGATACGGGCACGCTGGACTGGGCGCATTGCTCAGGGTATCAGTACGGCGATACGACGCTCCTGGGCTTCTCTTCAACGCACCTCAGCGGCACGGGCTGCGGCGATCTCGGCGATTTGCGGATCCTGCCGTTTGTCGGCGACCAGCCGGTCGTTCCCGCGCCGTTAGACAAGGCGAGCGAAACGGCTTCGCCGGGGTATTACTCGACGACGCTTGCGAGCGGCATCCGCGCGGAGATGAGCGCGACGACGCGGGCGGGTATCTTTCGCTTCACCTACCCGAAGGGCGCGTCGCGCAAGCTGCTCGTCGATTTGCAGGACGCGCTCGTCGTCTTCGGTACGCGCGGCGAAACAAATCGCGTCATCTTCTGCACGGCGATGCCAATGAAGACGGGTCTCGCCGTCGAGGAGGTCGTCGAATGCTGGGCGAAGCGCCACGTCTTCGGCCGGTTGCGTTTCAGCGACGAGGCGCTCTCGATCACGGAGCTCCCCAAGCTGAATGTCTGCGAGAAAGCGCCGCGCTATGTCTTCGACTTCGGCGTGAGCGATGCGAACACGCTGACCGTCGTCTCGGGACTCGCCACAAGCGATGACGCGGGTGCGCAGGCCGCTGCGGACGAGATCGGTGACTTTGATCTCACGCGCGTGAGACGCGACGCGGAGGCGAAATGGCGCGATGCGCTCGGCCGCTTCGCGATTGAGGCCGATTTGCGCACGAAGAAGCTCTTCTACACGGCGCTCTATCATCTGCTCTGCGGACCCCACACGATTTCGGACACGGCAGGGCGGTTTCGCGGGGCCGACGACAAGATTCGTACCGCGACTGCAGGCGTTGCGTATGGCGAGCTCTCGCTTTGGGATACTTACCGCGCGGCGCATCCGTTTTTGACGCTGGCTTTCCCTGAGAAGGTCGACGGATTCGTGAACTCGATGCTGGATCAATGCGATGCGCAGGGGTATCTACCCGTCTGGAGCTTACAGGGACGCGAGACCAACTGTATGATTGGGAATCCGGCCGTTACAGTGATCGCCGATGCGGCGGTGAAGGGCTTTACGGGCTTCGATCGACGGCGCGCCCTCGCGGCGATCAAGAAGTCGATTTTGGGATCGCGTCGGACGCATCGCGCCGATCTTGTCGCGAAGCTTGGTTACGAGCCTTACGACATCGTCACGACAGAAAGCGTCTCCAAGACGCTTGAAGGCGCTGTGCACGCGGCCGGGGCGGCGCGGCTCGCGCGGGTGGTGGCGGGGGCGGGGGAACCGACGGGGACAGGCCCCCGCACCCCCGATGCGGAGGTCGCGCGGTTTGAGGCGTTAGCTAAAAGTTATACGAATCTCTTTGATGCGACGACGGGGTTCTTCCGCGGTCGCGATTCGCGTGGCGCGTGGCGCGGCGACTTCGAGCCGCTCCGCATCTGCAACGCCTACGCGCTGGGCGGCGATTTCACCGAGGCGAACGCCTGGCAGTATCTCTGGCACGTGCAGCACGACGTGCCGGGACTGATTGCGCTTCTGGGCGGACGCGAGAAGTTTCTTGCGAAACTCGAACGGCTCTTCACGTTGCCGAGCGAAGTGCCCGGACTCCCCGCGCTTGACGATGTCTCGGGGCTCTACGGACAGTATGCGCACGGCAATGAGCCGAGTCACCACGTCGCGTATCTCTTCGCTCTCGCGGGGAAGCCCGAACGCACGCAGGAACTCGTGCGCGAGCTGACGGGCGAGAGATTCTATTCGCTGAAGCCGGACGGTGTCTGCGGTAACGAGGACGGCGGACAGATGTCGGCCTGGTATCTCTTTTCGGTCTTGGGCTTCTATCCCGTCGATCCGTCGTCGGGCGAATACGTGCTCGGCGCGCCGCAGGCTTCTCGGGTGACGCTGTGCGTCTCCCGAGAAGAGTTGGAGTCTGAAGTTGGAGTGGGAGAAAGGGCGAAAAAATTCCATTCTCCAACTCCAACTCGAAACTCCAACTCTCTGACGATTGTGGCGAAGGGGATTTCGGAGAAGAACAAGTACGTGAAGTCGGTGACGTGGAATGGCACGCCGATTACGAACGGAAAGATCCGTCATGCGGATCTGGTGAAAGGCGGAGAATTGGTTTTTGAAATGAAAGAGGAAATGAAATGAAAAGACTGATCATGGCGGTGATGGGGGCTCTTGCGCTTGTCGCGGGGGCGGAGACGAATCTGGTTCCGGAGGGGAAGCGGAACCTTGACGTGCCGTTCAAGGGGGAGGGCAAGATGGGAATGCATTTCATTCCCGTGTTCTTCCCGAGGGGAACGAAGGGCGCGGCCATTTCGTTCGAGGCTAAGATCACGGACGTCCAGAAGGGCGCTCAGGGCTGGTTCGACGCGCGAATGATGACCAAGTTCATCGACAGCCAGTGCAAGGAAGTCAAGGGCGGCCCCACTATCGGCGGCTGGGCCGGGACGAAGGACTGGTTTGAGGTCAAGAAGACGGTGGAGGTTCCGGAGAAGGCGCAGGGCATTGCGCTGATGCCGTGTCTTTTCAATGTTAAGAAGGGCGCTTTCCAGATTCGCAAACTCTCGGTCGTGGCGCAGAAGACGTTTACCGAAGATCCGGCGGAGAAGGCGAAGCGCGAGGCGGCGGCTGCGAAGAAGGCCGCCAGCGTGGAGAATCGCAAGGCGAAGGCGAAAGACCGCCTGGAGAAAGGCGGGTCTCTGATTCCCGCGCAGAACGGTCCGTACGCGAAGCTCGTCTCCACCGAACCGGGCAAGCTCGTCTGCGCCTACAAGGAATATGACGTTCCCTCGGGCGTCGAGGCGCTGAAGATGTCGTGGAAGTGGGAGGTCAAGAACCTCAAGACGGGCGAGAAGCCCTGGTTTGACGCGCGCGTCCTCTTCAAGTTCAAGGATGCGAACGGCAAGGAGATCCAGAACCCCGGCCCGGTCTACGTCCAGAAGGACACAAAGGGCTGGCAGGATCGCGAGACGTCCTTCCTCGTGCCGAAGGAGGCCGTGACGCTTGTCGTCATGCCGTGTCTCTTCCAGGTGAAGGCCGGTGAAATGGAGATGACGGACGTCCGGTGCGTCGCCTCTTCCGCGGAGCCGCTCAAGAAGGCCGCCGCCGAGCGCGAGCGCCAGGCCAAGGCCCGCTATGTCCCGGACGAGCCGGAGAACCGTGCGAAGTGGCCGAAGATGGTCCGTGTCCAGGGCAACCGTCTCGTCGATCCCTCGGGCAAGGAAGTCTGGCTGCAGGGCGTGAATGCGGGCGGCATGGAGACGATCCCGAACGGCGAGCAGGAGACGAAGTCCACGGTCGTTGCGATCGACGAATGGAAGGCGAACTGCATCCGCCTGCCGATCAACGAGGCCCACTGGTTCGGTACGGGCGTCTACTCGAAGAACGACGGCGGTAAGTCCTTCCGCGACGCGTGCGACAAGATCGTCCGCCTCGCGGCGAACCGCGGTGCCTATGTCGTCATCGACCTCCACCGCTTCCGTGCCCCGAAGGCCGAGCATGTCGCCTTCTGGAAGGACTGTGCGGCGCACTACAAGAACCATCCGGCCGTCCTGTTTGACCTCTTCAACGAACCCCACGGCATCAGCTGGGAGATCTGGCGCGACGGCGGCTGGGTCGGCCAGCAGGGCCAGCACGACGAGTCGGCCTTCCTCTCGGCCGAGGAGAAGAAGAAGAACCAGGGCTTCGAGTCCGTCGGCATGCAGGCGCTCGTGGACGCGGTCCGCTCCACCGGCGCGAAGAACGTCGTCATCGCGGGCGGCCTCTTCTGGGCGAACGACCTCACCGGCATCGAGAGCGAGGCGATCGAGAAGGGCGAGAAGAAGTCCTACCGCCTCACGGACACGACCGGCAACGGCATCATGTACGCCTGGCACACCTATCACTGGCACAAGGGCTGGGGCCGCATCCTCCCGGTCGCGGCGAAGCACCCGATTTTCCTGGGTGAAGTCGGCGCGTCCCCGCTTGGCGTGATGAACTTCATCCCCGACAACCAGCAGGAGGATCCCTACACGTTCTCGCCCGATATGCTCGGCTTCATCCAGAAGCTCCGCATCAACTGGACGGGCTGGTGCTTCCATCCGAAGGCCGCGCCGGTGATGATCCAGAGCTGGGACTACGATCCGACGCCGTACTGGGGCGAATTCGCGAAGCGTGCGCTCAGCGGCGAGAAGTTCGAGATGAAGGGGATGCGGTGATGATGAAGAGCTTGATTCTGACGGGTGTGGCTGCGACGGCGCTGTGTGTCTCGGCTGAGGAGTTCAAGGCCGATCTGGTGATCTACGGAAGTTCGCCGGCGGCGGTTTCGGCGGCGATCAAGGCGACGGATATGGGGATGAAGCCCGTCATCGTCGCGCCGGCGCAGCATATCGGCGGACTCTCCGTCTCGGGCCTCGGCTTCACCGACTCGGGCAACACGTCCGCGATCGGCGGACTAGCCCGCGACTTCTACCGCCGCATCTACAAGATGTATCAGAAGCCCGAGACCTGGACGTGGCAGAAGAAGGAGGACTTCAAGGCCGACGGACAGGACACCAAGGCGATGAACCATGAGGAAGGGACGATGTGGACCTTCGAGCCGCACGTCGCCGAGCAGGTCTTCATCGACTGGATGGCCGAGCGCAAGGTCGATGTCCGCCGCGGCGAGTTCCTGGATCGAGGGAAGGGTGTGACCAAGAAGGATGGTCGCATCGCGTCCATCCGGACGCTTTCGGGCAACACGTATTCCGGCAAGTACTTCATCGACGCGACCTACGAAGGCGACCTCATGGCGGCGGCGGGCGTGCCGTACCGTGTGGGACGCGAGGACTGCGCCGAATTCGGCGAGCACTGGAACGGCAACCAGATCGGCGTCCTCCATCACAAGCACCATTTCCGCGACTGGAAGATCTCGCCCTACAAGGTGCCGGGCGATCCGTCGAGCGGACTTTGCGCCGAGATCGATCTCGGCGAGCCGGGCGTGAAGGGTGCGGGCGACAAGCGCGTGCAGGCGTACTGCTACCGCCTGTGCCTGACGGACGATCCGCGCAACCGCATTCCGTTCGCGAAGCCGGACGGCTACGATCCTGCGCGTTATGAGCTCCTTGCGCGCTGCTACGCGAAGGGGTACAAGGAGACGTTCCAGAAGTTCGACCGCATCGCGAACCACAAGACGGACACGAACAACCACGGTCCGCTGAACTTCGACTGGCTCGGCGGCAGCTACGAGTGGCCCGAGGCGAGCTACGAGCGCCGCGCGGAACTCGCGAAGGCGCACAAGGACTACCAGATGGGCGTCCTCTACTTCATTGCGAACGATCCGTCCGTGCCGAAGAACGTCCGTGACGCGATGTCCAAGTGGGGCCTCACCAAGGACGAGTTCGTCGAGAACGGCGGCTGGTCGTACGAGATCTACGTCCGCGAGGGCCGCCGCATGGTCGGCGAATACACGATGACCGAGCACGACTGCCTCGGCGATCCGCGCCATCCCGCGCAGGGTAAGGCGTACGGTCCCGTCGGTATGGGCTCCTACAGCCTCGACTCGCACAACGTCCGTCGCTATGTGACGGCCGACGGCTACGTGCAGAACGAGGGCGACATCGAGGTGAAGCCGAAGACCCCGTACGGCATCGACTACGGCGCAATCGTTCCGCGCAAGGCGGACTGCGAGAACCTGATCGTCCCCGTGGCGCTCTCCGCGACGCACATGGCGTTCGGTTCGATCCGCATGGAACCCGTCTTCATGCTCCTCGGTGAATCGGCTGCAACGGCGGCGGCAATGGCGGCCAAAGACGGCCGTGCCGTGCAAGACGTTCCCTATGCAGACCTTGCCAAGCGCCTGACGGCCGACGGGCAGCGGCTTCATTTCAACGCACTCCCTTAAAGGGGGGTGTCTCAATGCAACGCTTAATGGTATAATGTAATTATGAAATACACTTGGACTCTTTCGTTCTGTTCCGTCGCTTTGACGACGTCCCTGGTTGCGGCTCCGGCTGCTGAGGAGGCGCTGCTCGCGCGTCTTCCCGAAATCTTCGCGAAGTCGGCGGCGCACTACAAGGCGCTCGATGCCGCTGCGGCTCCGCTCGCCATTTCCGAAAAGGAAGTCGGCAAGGGCTGGGACAAGTCGAAGGCGCTGATGCCGCATGGCTTCAACCGCAAGACCCGTCAGCTCGACATGCGCACGATCTTCTGGTGGACGGCGGGGCACTTCCCCGGCTCGCTCTGGTATCTCTACGAGGCGACGGGAGACGAGTTCTTCAAGACGCGCGCCAAGGCCTGGACCGAGACGCTTGCGCCGAATGCCAAGGTCACGTCCAACCATGACATCGGCTTCATTATGTACTGTTCGTACGGCAACGCGAAGCGCCTCCTGAAGACCGACGAATACGACGCGCTCATCACGAGCACGGCCGATTCGCTCTGCAAGCGCTTTAAGCCAGAGCTCGGCTTGATCCGCAGCTGGGGCATGCTGGATGAGACGAAGGACTTCCTTGTCATTCCCGACAACATGATGAATCTCGAGCTGCTCGAGGAGGCGGCGAAGATTCCGGGCGGCGAGAAGCGCTTTGCGGACGTCGCGCGCAGCCATGCGACGAAGACGATGGCGCATCACTTCCGGGCGGACGGCGGCACGTATCACGTCCTGAACTACGATCAGCGTCCCGGCTTCCACGGCGCGGTTCAGGAGATTCGCCGCGGGCAGGGACTTTCCTGCGAGACGGCGTGGAGCCGCGGCCAGGCGTGGGCGATCTACGGCTACACGATGATGTACCGCGAGGCGAAGGATCCCGCGTATCTCGCATTCGCCGAGAAGGTGACGGACTTCGCGCTCAACCATCCGAACATGCCCATTGACGGCGTCCCGTACTGGGACTTCGGCGCGCCGGGCGAAGAGCGCGACACCTCGGCGGCGGCGATCATCGCCTCGGGTCTACTCGAACTCTCGAAGTACGTGAAGAGTCCCGACAAGGCCGCGAAGTACCGCGCGTTTGCGGTGAAGCAGCTCACGGCGCTCGCTTCGCCCGAATACTTCTCGGAGGGTGACGAAATCGGTCACTGGCTTCTCAAGCACGGCGTCGGACACAAGCCCGGCGGCAGCGAAGTCGATACGCCGCTCGACTACGGCGACTACTACTTTCTTGAGGCGCTGCTGCGTCTCAAGAAAGAGTGATAAGTGTTGAGTGATAAGCGATAAGCGGGTAGTGGTGTTATGGAACAGGTTTTTGCTTATGTGATTGGACTTGGGGCTTCGGTGATGATGCCGGTCATCTTCACCGTCCTCGGGTGTTTGATTGGCATCAAGTTCTCTCAGGCGCTCAAGTCGGGACTCAAGGTCGGCGTCGGCTTTGTCGGGCTTGGTGTCGTGACGGCGCTTCTCACCAGCAATCTTGGTCCCGCGCTGAAGGGGATGACGGAGCTTTACCACCTCAACCTTCCGTACTTTGACCTCGGCTGGCCGGCGGCCGCGGCGGTCGCGTATTCGACGGCCGTCGGCGCGTTTATCATTCCTGTCTGCCTCGGCGTCAACGTCGTGATGCTTCTCACGAAGACGACGCGCACGGTGAACATCGACCTCTGGAACTACTGGCATTTCGCCTTTCTCGGCGCGATGGTCTTCTTTACGACGGGCTCGCTCGCTTGGGCGTTTTATGCGGCGATTGTCCTTTACGTGATCACGCTCTGCATGGCCGACTTCACGGCGAAGGGCTTCCAGTCGTATTACAAGGACATGGAGGGCATCTCGATTCCGCAGCCGTTCTGCCAGAGTTTCACGCCGTTCGCGGTCGCGATCGGCTGGCTCCTCGACCGCATTCCGGGCTTCGGCAAACTCAACATCGACGCGGAGGGACTCAAGAAGAAGTTCGGCTTGCTCGGTGAGCCGCTCTTCCTCGGACTCGTCATCGGCTGTGCGATCGGGTGTCTCCGCTGCGATTCGCTCGCGGCCGTGCGCGATTCGATTCCCGCGATTCTCAAGCTCGGCGTCACGGTCGGCGCGGTGATGGAACTCATCCCCCGCATCACGGGCCTCTTCATCGAAGGCCTCAAGCCGATTTCGCAGGCTGTGCAGGAGAAACTCTCGACCCGCCTGAAAACCTCTCAAACCCTTCAAACTTCTCAAACCTTCTCCATCGGCATGAGCCCGGCCTTGGTCATTGGACACCCGACAACGCTGGTCGTCTCGATTCTCCTGATCCCGGTCATTCTCTTCCTTTCGGTCGTGCTGCCGGGGAACAAGTTCCTGCCGCTTGCGTCGCTCGCTGGGATGTTCTATCTCTTCCCGTGCGTGTTGCCGATCACGAAGGGCAACGTGCTCAAGACCTTCATCATCGGTCTTGTCGCGCTTGTCGCGGGACTCTACTTCGTCACCAACCTGACGCCGGCCTTTTCGCACGCGATCGGCGCGGCGAAGCTGGACGGCATCACCGTGCCCGAGGGCTTCGAGGGCGGCGCGGCGCTTGACTTCGCGAGCGCGCTCTGGTGCTGGGTCGTCTTCCACCTGACGGTGACGCTCAAGTGGGTCGGCGCGATCGCCGCAGGGCTTCTCGCGCTCGGCATGTGCGCGGTGAATCGCAAGCGGATTGGGCAATTGGCGAATTGACGAATGGCTCGCACGCTGACAACCACTGTGGTTTCACTTTGTGTAATACCCCCTGATATGGTGTTACGTAAAGTGTAATATTATGAGGCCATAGAAGCGACTAAAGCTCTGGTGGCACGGGATTTGCAGTTCAAACTATTGCTAGTTTAACCTAACTAAAAGGCACTCACATGAACAAGTACATTGAGCAGGTCTGGACGGACGTCCAGGCCAAGAATCCGAACGAACCCGAGTTCCTCCAGGCCGTTGACGAGGTCTTTACGACCCTCACGCCCGTGATCGAGTCCAACAAGGCGTATCAGCAGAACGCGATTCTCGAGCGCATGGTCGAGCCTGAGCGTGTCATCATGTTCCGCGTGCCGTGGGTGGATGACAAGGGCATCGTCCGCGTCAACCGCGGCTACCGCATCCAGATGAACTCGGCGATCGGTCCGTACAAGGGCGGTCTCCGTTTCGATCCTTCCGTCAATCTTTCGGTTCTCAAGTTCCTCGCCTTCGAGCAGGTCTTCAAGAACTCGCTCACGACGCTTCCGATGGGCGGCGGCAAGGGCGGTTCCGACTTCAACCCGAAGCAGAGCCCCCACACCCCCGGCAAGCGCTGCTCCGATGCGGAAGTCATGCGCTTCTGCCAGAGCTTCATGACGGAGCTCTTCCGCCACATCGGTCCGGATACGGACGTTCCGGCGGGCGACATGAACGTCGGCGGCCGTGAGATCGGCTACCTCTTCGGCCAGTACAAGCGCCTCGCCAACGAGTGGACGGGCGTCCTCACGGGCAAGGGTCTCTCCTTCGGTGGCTCGCTAATCCGTCCCGAGGCGACGGGCTACGGCGACGTTTACTTCGCCGAGAACATGCTGGCGATGCGCAAGGAGACGTTCGAGGGCAAGAAGTGCGTGATCTCCGGTTCGGGCAACGTCGCGACGTACGCGGCCGAGAAGCTCATGCAGCTCGGCGCGAAGGTCCTCACGCTCTCCGACCGCTCGGGCACGATCCTCGCGAAGGACGGCATTACCGAGAAGATGCTTCAGGATATCATGGTCCTCAAGACCGTCAAGCGCGGCGAACTTGCCGACTTCGCGAAGAAGACGAAGGCCGTCAAGTTCTTCGCGGGCGTCAACAGCTGGCAGGTGACCGACAAGATCGACGCCGCCTTCCCGTGCGCCCGTCAGAACGAGCTCAACGGCAAGGACGCCGAGTACCTCCTCAAGCATGGCTGCCAGCTCGTCGGCGAAGGCGCGAACATGCCGTCCACGCCGGACGCGATCGCCGCGTTCGTCAAGGCGAAGATCATGTACTCGCCGGGCAAGGCTTCGAACGCCGGTGGCGTCGCCACGTCGGGCCTCGAGATGTCCCAGAACTCCGAGCGCCTCAGCTGGAGCCGCGAGGAAGTCGATGCGAAGCTCAAGGGCATCATGAAGTCCATCCACGACAACGCCTGGGAAGCCGCTGCGAAGTACGGCCAGAAGGGCAACTACGTGATGGGCGCCAACATCGCCGGCTTCACGAAGGTCGCCGACGCGATGATCGCTCAGGGCGTTTGCTAAAGACATTCTGTACCGCAGTGCGTCCTCGCCCGCGGTGCTACCCAAAGGCGCTCGGACTTCCGAGCGCCTTTCGTGCTTTATTCCATAATGACGGAGGAAATCGTTTCCTTGCTTAGACAAAAGTCGCCTTAAGACGATCCTCATGGATGTCGGTGACGTGGACGCGGACGAGGTCTTTGCGCTTCGCGGTGAGGCGGTTCTTGTTGAGGATCTCGCATGGCAGGTATTCGCTCGTCCAGCCTGTGCCGCGATCTTCGCTCTCCAGAACGATTTCAACGTCCTTGTTCATGAATTTCTTCGCAAACTGGATTCGTTGCGCACGGATGAGGTTCGCGAGTTCATGCGCACGCCCATGACGAATCTCGCGGGTAATCTGGCTGAGCAACAGGGCGGCAGGTGTCCCGGGCCGTTTGGAAAACGGGAAGACGTGGGCGTTGTTGAACGAGAGGCGTTTGAGAAGGCCGAGGGAGGCGAAATGATCGTTTGGTGTCTCGCCTGGGAAGCCGGCGATCAGATCGCAACCAAGCCCGATCAGCGGCATCTTCGAAAGAGCTGAATCCACCAGCGACTCGACATCATGAACCGTGTAAGGCCTTTTCATCGCCTTGAGAACCTGGTTCGAGCCGGATTGGACGGGAATGTGCAGGAAGCGGCAGATGTTCGGGTGTTCGGCCATGACGGAAGCAACGTCGAGCGCGACGGGTCCTGGCTCAATCGAGCCCAGCCGAACGCGAAAGGGGGTGGGTTTGGGGTTGCTTGGATACGCCGCGGGCGAGACGCACCGCGGTACGGGGATGAGGGTTGCGAGGGCGGCGAGGAGATCGGGGAGACGGCGGCCGTTATCGTTATATTGAACGAGGTTGCAGCCCGTCAGGACAATCTCGTGGTAGCCCGCGTCGAGGAAGCGTTTGGCCTTGTCGAGGAGGGTGTCAAAGGGAATGGAGGTCGACTTGCCGCGGAACTGGGGGACGATACAAAAGGCGCAGTGTCCGCTGCAACCGTCTTGGACCTTCAGGTAGGCACGGGCCGTGCGGGTGGGGATAGGGGGTGCGGAGTTGTTGTCCTTGCTAAACGCGACATTCCGTAGGGGTGTTGGGTTGACCTTGTAGGTCTTGTTTGCCGAGGGGAGGCAGCCCGTCACGATCACGCGGGCGTGGGGGTATTTTTGCTTCAGGTGTTCGATCGTCTTTTCGCAGTCGTGCTGGGCGCGGGCCGTGACGCTACAGCCGCGCACGATGATCAGGTGGGCGTCGGCGTGCGAGTCGGTCACCTCCCAGCCGCGGGCGATGTATTTCGCCTCTTCCTCAAGTGCTTCCGCACGGTTGAGGCGACAGCCAAAGGTTTCGAAGCAGACTTTCATTGGGGCACCACGAACAGGAGCACCAGGTTTGTCGCGTTGAAGAGGCCGTGATTCAGCATCGCGCACCAGATGTTCGTCTTCTTGTAGAGCCAACACTGGGCAAGGCCGAAGAAGAAGAGCGCGAGAAAGGCGTTGTCAGGCCAGGGCTGGCCGAAGTAATGGGCAGCCGAGAAAAGCGCCGAGGAGAGAACGATTACCGAATAACTGAATGACCGAATGACCGAATGAGGGAGGCGGGGGGAGACGAGCCTGACGGGGAGTTTGGCGAGAAGTCCTCGGAAGATCGCCTCTTCGATCATTGGCATGATGACAAGAACGAGCGCGCAGTTCGTCAGAAACGCGAAGTTCCAGCCTGCCATCTTTCGGATGAGGTCGACGTTCTGCTGCTCCTTCAGCTCAATTCCACACCAGCCCGCGACGAGCTGGGTGAGATAACAAAGGCCGATGGTCGCAAGAGCGATCATCGGCCAGGCCTTCAATGTGAACTTAAGTTTTGTCATCTCTGCTTGGAAGCGCCGCGCCCGAGACGGGCGGCGGTACGGGGTTAGGCCTTCGCTTCGACCTCGCTGCCAGTGCCGCGAATCTTGATGTGGAGTTCGCGGAGCTGCTGCTCGGTCACGTAGTTCGGCGCGCCCATCAGGAGGTCCTGAGCCTTCTGGTTCATCGGGAAGGCGATGACTTCGCGGATGTTGGGCGTGTCGGTGAGGAGCATGACCATGCGGTCGACGCCCGGGGCGATGCCGCCGTGGGGCGGGGCGCCGAACTGGAACGCGCGGTGAAGGGCGCCGAACTTCTTGACGACGTCTTCCTTCGTGTAGCCGGCGATCTCGAACGCCTTGTACATGACCTCGACCTGGTGGTTGCGGATCGCGCCCGAGGAGAGCTCGATGCCGTTGCAGACGACGTCGTACTGGTAGGCCTCGATCGTCAGCGGATCCTTCGTGTTGAGCGCCTCAAGGCCGCCCTGCGGCATCGAGAAGGGGTTGTGGGAGAAGATGATCTTGCCGGTCTCGGGATCCTTCTCGAAGAACGGGAAGTCGACGATCCAGCAGAACTTGTAGCAGTTCTTCTCGCAGATGTTGTTCGTGAGGTGGTTGGCGATGTCGGTGCGGACGAGACCCGAGAGACGGTTGCACTCGTCGACGTCGGCGGCCATGAAGAAGAGCGCGTCCCCGGGCTCCATGCCGGAGAGCTTCTTCATCTCCTCGAGCTGATCGGCGGAGAGGAACTTCGCGATCGGGCCCTTGAGCTCGCCTTCCTTCGTCCAGGAAATGTAGCCGAGGCCCTTGCCGCCGTTCTCCTTGACGAACGCCTCGCGCTTGTCGAACCACGTACGCGCCTCGACACCGACGATGCCCTTGACGAGCAGGCCCTTGACGAGGCCGCCGTTCGCGACGCACGCCGCGAACGCCTTGAAATCGGCCTTCGCGAAGAAGTCGCTCATGTTGAACCACTTGAGCGGGTTGCGGAGGTCCGGCTTGTCGGAACCGTACGTCATCATCGCATCGCGGTACTTGATGCGCGGCCACGGAGCCTCGTTGCAGACCCAAGTCGAGAACTTCTTGAACGTCTTGCCGACGACGTCTTCGACGACCGCGAAGATCTCGTCCTGCGTGACGTAGCTCATCTCGATATCCATCTGGTAGAACTCGCCCGGGGAGCGGTCGGCGCGCGCGGCCTCGTCGCGGAAGCACGGCGCGATCTGGAAGTACTTGTCGAAGCCCGAGACCATGAGGAGCTGCTTGAACATCTGCGGCGCCTGCGGCAGGGCGTAGAACATGCCGCGGTGGATGCGGCTCGGCACGAGGTAGTCGCGCGCGCCTTCGGGCGAGGAGGCCGTCAGGATCGGCGTCTGGAACTCGTTGAAGCCTTTTTCCCACATCTGCTCGCGAAGAAACTTGATGACCTGCGAGCGGAGGACGATGTTCTGGTGGAGCTTCTCGCGGCGGAGGTCGAGGAAGCGGTACTGAAGACGCACGTCTTCGCTCTCGTCGGCCTTTTCATCCGGAATATAAAGGGGCGTCACGTCGGAGGCAGATTCCATCACGAGCTCGTTCGCCTCGATCTCGATCTCTCCGGTCGGGAGGTCGGGGTTGATCGTGTTCGCTTCGCGGAGCTTCACTTCGCCCGTCACCGTGATGACGCTCTCGAGGTGGGCCTTTTCGACGAGGCCGAAGAAGCTGCGGCTCGGGTGGACGACGATCTGCGTCAGACCATAGTGGTCGCGGAGGTCCACGAACAGGATGCCGCCATGGTCCCGCAAGCGGTACATCCAGCCGGAAAGCTTGACAGTCTTGCCCGCGTCAGCCGCGCGGAGCTCGTTACACGTATGGGTACGATACGGATGCATAATATTGTCTCCTCAAATTGAAGTAATAGTATATCATAATTTTTGGTATAATACTTCTCGTTGATTTTATACTCGAAAGGAAAATCACTATGGCTCAGACTGTGTTTACGCACAATGGATTCCCGAAGGTGGGCATTCGCCCGATCATCGACGGCCGCCGGCGCGGCGTCCGCGAGTCCCTCGAGGACCAGACGATGGAAATGGCCCAGGCGGCCGCGAAGCTCATCAGCGACAATCTGCAGTACCCGGACGGCACGCCCGTCCAGTGCGTGATCGCCGACACAACGATCGGCGGACGCTTCGAGGCGGCGATGTGCGCGAACAAGTTCCGCGACAACAACGTCGGCGTGTCGCTTTCCGTCACCCCGTGCTGGTGCTACGGCACCGAGACGATGGACCTCGACACGACGATCCCGAAGGCGGTCTGGGGCTTCAACGGCACGGAGCGTCCCGGCGCGGTCTATCTCGCGTGCATGCTCGCGGGCTATGCGCAGCGCGGCATGCCGGCGTACGGCATCTACGGCCACGAGGTGCAGAACCGCGACGAGTCCGCGAAGATCGCCCCTGACGTCGCCGAGAAGATCCTCCGCTTCGCGAAGGCGGGTCTCGCGGTCGCGATGATGAAGGGCAAGAGCTATCTCTCGATCGGCTCCTCCGCGATGGGCATCCCGGGTTCGTTCCTCGACTTCCACATGATGAACGACTACTTCGGTCTCGCGACGGAGAACATGGACGAGTGCGAGATCCTCCGCCGCATCGAGGAGGGCATCTACGACAAGGAGGAGTACGAGAAGTGCCTCGCGTGGATGAAGAAGTACTGCAAGGAAGGCAAGGACTACAATCCGAAGGCCATCCAGAAGAGCCGCGCCGCGAAGGACGCCGACTGGGAGTTCATCGCGAAGATGGCGATCATCTGCCGCGACATGATGGTCGGCAATCCGAAGCTCAAGGAAATGGGCTTTGGCGAAGAGGCCGTCGGTCGCAACGCGATCGCGGGCGGCTTCCAGGGGCAGCGTCAGTGGACGGACCACTGGCCGAACGGCGACGTCATGGAGGCGATCTGCAACTCGTCCTTCGACTGGAACGGCAAGAAGATGCCGATGATCATGGCGACCGAGAACGACATCTTGAACGGCGTCTGCATGCTCATGCTGTGGCTCCTCACGAATAAGGCCGCGATGTTCGCCGACGTGCGCACGTACTGGTCCGACGAGGCCGTCAAGCGCGCGACGGGCAAGGGCCTCCCGAAGGACGCGAAGCAGGGCATCATCCACCTCCTCAACTCGGGCAGCTGCTGCCTTGACGCGGCGGGCGCGATGAAGGAGAAGGGCAAGAGCGTCTTCAAGAACTGGTGGGAGGTCACGCAGAAGGACATCGATGCGACGATGAAGGCGACCGAGTGGGTGCCGGCGGGTGTCGAGTACTTCCGCGGCGGCGGCTTCTCGAGCTCGTTCCTGACGCCGAAGGGGATGCCGCTGACGATGATCCGCATCTCGACGGTGAAGGGCCAGGGGCCCGTCCTCCAGATCGCCGAGGGCTGGTCGGTCGAGCTCGACGCGAAGCAGAACAAGACGCTCATGGAGCGTACGAATCCCGAGTGGCCGTGCACGTGGTTCACGCCGCGGTTGACGGGCAAGGGCTTCTTCAAGGACGTCTACTCGGTGATGAACGCGTGGGCCGCGAACCACGGCGCGATCGTCTACGGTCACGTCGGCGCCGACCTCATCACGCTCGCCTCGATGCTCCGCATCCCGGTCGCGATGCACAACGTGCCGGAAGAGCAGGTCTTCCAGCCGCACTGCTGGGGCCTCTTCGGCGCGTCCGACGATCCGACGGGCGCCGACTACCGCGCCTGCAAGAACTTCGGTCCGCTCTACGCGACGAACCACTGAATTCCCGTACAGCGGCGCGTTTCGCCCGCGACAGGGTAATCGCACAGGGCCACGGATTTCCGTGGCCCTTTCTTTGCCTAACCCGTCTCTCGACCTCCCCACCCCTCACAGCCA
The DNA here is from genome assembly GCA_945834475.1 of uncultured Verrucomicrobiota bacterium. GTDB lineage: Bacteria > Verrucomicrobiota > Kiritimatiellia > RFP12 > UBA1067 > UBA1067. The sequence goes on along the minus strand of CAMAHK010000019.1, from coordinate 9,620 downwards.
TTTTCTCATTTGAGAAACTCTACCCGCGATTCGAGGTGTTTTGATATAATACTCGTCGAGTCGATGGCTCATCTGATTATTCGTTTTTCTCGCAACGGAGGTTTTGAGAATGCCTCGGGTTTTTAAGATGGGACCTTATCTCGTCTACTTCTGGTCGGACGAGTGTGAGCCTCTTGAACCTGTTCATGTGCATATCTCATTTGGCGAGCCTGTACCCGCGATTCGAGGTGTTTTGATATAATATTGGCAACAGCGGCAGGGCACCGGATGACTGTCGCACCGCGTGCTGGAACACGCGCAGAGAAAACGAAAACGTAATTTCGCTCCGTCATCGGAAAACTGGAAATCTTCACAGAAGTAGCGAGACTGCGGCTGGGGTCATTTTATCTAAATTTGGGCTAGCCGGGGCGTGCGACTTCTAGGTATTCCAGTACCTCCGATGACCGCATCCCCGGTGACGCCCGTCTTCATGAGATAGTGATTTTGCGGTGGATTGGTTGTCGATGAGGTCGATTGAACCCGCGACGTGGGCGTTCCACCAGTCCCAGATTTCCTAGAAGGCATGGCGGAGCAGGGGACAGTGTTGGCAGGCGTACCAGCCGTTGTGGTGATACGATGAAATCTGAATCGGCTCCATGGCGTCGGTGTTGAAGGTGCAGTCCAGATGCGCCTGCCCGTTGGCGATTGTGATGATGGCGCAGTTGTCGTAGTCGTACATGCCGCGGAGTATGCCGGATTCCGCGGCGGTTGTCCGGTGGGGTGAACTATTCTATCTGATAGATTGGTTCGGTTCTTCGGTATATTCAAAGAACACAGTGATCATGATAATTTCGTTTATGATATTCGGTCTTGGACCCTCCTAATGTATATATATACTTTAGGAGTGTTCGTGGACGTGTGAAGGCTCCTATTGTGTGGTTGGGGTTGGTTTGACCATGTCGAATTGATCTATCTGATAGATTAGTTCGGTGCAGCGCCTCGGCGTGAGGTCACGTCGGGTACTTGGCTGTTACCTTGCCTCGACGCGGGGGCGCGTCGGGTACGTCGGCTGTTACCTTGCCTCGGCGTGGGGGCTTTTGCGACTGCAAATTTGATCAGCACACAGTGAATGGGATGTGGTATAATACGGACACCTTTCAGGAATTGAACCGGACGATCCCGGGTATAATAAGAGAGGCGTCCGGACGGTCCTTGCGGCAAGGAAGATTCGCAAGGGGGCTCATGGGCCGGGGAGCGAGTTAATCCGCTGAGAAACGCGGATGTCCTTGCGCAGGAAACTGCAAAAACAGGACGGAGCTTAGCAGAGCTCATTCCAGACTGCAATACCGTTAGTCGTATTGTCTACACAAAAAGGAATGAGCAGAATGAAGGATCAACTTTGTCCCAAGTGTGCAACTGGAGTTTGCGCTTATCGAGACGGAATCATGTGTCGTGGCGTGGTGTGTCAGAGGGATGATGTCTCCAAGACGAAGGTAACGCCTGAGATGGTCGCATTGGCGAAAAGCATGGGCATCCTGAACAAGGATACGCTAAAGGATTTCTTTGGGTTCAAATAACCGAAAAGGGCGCATTGTCAGGAAACAGAATGGAGGCGACGAATGGAAGTGCAAGCAAAAATGGCTTCAGTCGATGAGACGTATAGGTGCCTCACTGAAGGATGCCGGACGACTGACCTTCGCAGTCTCCAAGATGGGCGAGGCCCTGATTCCCGCGTTGCTCGATTCACTCCGTAAGGCGACAAGCGCGCAGGCGTCTTACGGCCAGACGCTTGTCAATTGAATTGTAAAATGTGGTCTAGGATGAGGTAGGTTCCGTCCCCGAGCGTGGCGATGGCGGGTGGGGTGTGGGGGCGGGGCCCTCCTTCGCGCTGTGCGACTACGGAGGGTGAAAAGAGAGAGGATGCGGCAGATTTTGCGGTGGATTGATAAACATGTGTTTCGATACCATACAGTCCTCGCTGCTTTTTGGTATAATTCGCGCCTATGGAACTCATTGCATCATTTCAAGTTGACCACACGCGGATTGTGCCGGGCATTTACGTGAGCCGGCGGGACAAGGTTGCGGGTGGATGGATCACCACGTTCGACATCCGCATGAAGACGCCGAACAAGGAGCCGGCGGTGCATCCAAACGCGATGCACACGATCGAGCACGTGGTCGCGACATACCTCAGAAACTCGGACTTCAAGGACCATGTCGTCTATTGGGGACCGATGGGGTGTCTGACGGGCTGCTATTTCATCACTAACACGGAAAACGAGATCCAGCCCAAGGACATTGAAAAGCTCATCCGCGCGGCGTTCAAGTACCAGGCCGCGTACACGGGCGAGGTCCCGGGAGCGACGGCGGTCACCTGCGGCAACTATCTCCTTCACGACCTTCAGATAGCGAAGTGGGAGGCGAAGGCGTTTCTCGCGAAGACGTGGAAGTTCACGTACCCGAAGGCGAAGCGGATCGCGGCGAAGGGTAAGACCTTCTTCGACGCGTAAGGCGATGAGCTGGGTCGCCTGGATTCTCACGAGCGCGGTCTTCCTCGCGCTCTACGATCTCGCGAAGAAGGCGAGCGTCCGGAATAACGCGGTCATTCCAGTCTTGCTCTGCTCGACGCTTTTCGGTTGCGCGGCGTATTTGTCGGGGTTGGCTGTAACGGGCCGCTTCGCCGTGGCGTTCGCGTCCGTTGACGGACGCGTTCTCACGCTCGGCATCCTCAAGTCGCTGATCGTCGCGGCATCGTGGGTCTTCACGTTCTGCGCGCTCAGAACTTTGCCGATCACGATTGCGACGCCGATTCGCGCGTCGTCGCCGGCGCTCGTCTTCCTGATCGCGTTGTTTCTCTACGGCGAGGTGCCGTCCGTCGTCCAGGCGCTCGGCATGATCCTCGTTTTCGCGGGCTACTTGACGTTCTCGTGGGCGGGACGTCACGAGGGCATCGACTTCCTCCGGAACCGCGCGGTCTGGTGCGCGGTGATTGGCGCGATTCTCTCGGCCGTCTCGTCGCTGTGGGACAAGTACGTTTTCCAAGTCGCGCAGTCACCGATCGAGCCGACCCAATTCGTTTTCCAGGTCGGCCTCGTCGCCGTCTACGCGGTGTGTCTGGTGGTGCAAAGGGGGGTGGCTGTTACCGCGCCTGTCGGCGAGACGCCGACGGTACGGTTCGAGTGGCGGTGGACGATTCCGCTGGTTGGCATTCTCCTCGCGTTCTCCGACTGGCTGATGTTCAACGGTGTCTCGCAGCCGGGTGCGCCGATTTCGGTGATGGCCCTGATGCGGCGCTTCTCCGTCGCGATCACGTTCGTTCTCGGCGCGCTCTTCTTCCATGAGACGAACCTGCAGCGCAAGTCCCTCGCGCTCGTCCTCGTCCTCTCCGGCATTGCACTTCTCTGCCTTCGTTTTTGATATACTACACAAGATATGAAGAAGACGACGGGGACAACACGGAAGACGGACGAGCGCAAGCGTTTGGTCGCGCGGCGGGCTTTGCCGCTGTTTGTGCGACTGGGGTATGACAAGGTGGCCTTTCAGGATATCTCGGAGGCGACGGGCGTGCCCCGGACGGCGATCTACCGCTATTACCGCACGAAGCGCCAGATCTTCGATGCGGCCATCTTCGAAGTGATCAAGGAAGTCCGTGCGTCGATTGCCGAGGTTCGTCGGCAGAAGATGTCCGCCGCGGATCACTTGCGCGGCGTCTGCTCGCTCGTTTGCGATCTCCTGTATCGCGAGCGCGACTTCGTGCAGGTCATCTTCACGTTCGTCTTTGCGAAGATCGCGTCCGGTGAGGACATGGCGACGCGCGTGGTGGAGTTCACGGGCGGCCTGAAGACGACCTTTGCGGGGATTCTGGCGGACGGTCGCGCGGACGGCAGCATCCGGCCTGAGTTCGATCCGGAGATCATGTCCGAGCTCTTCTTCGCCAACTTCGAGTCGGCCGCGCTGAAGATGCTCCTCGGCATCGAACAGGAGCCGTCTCAGCCGAAAGTGCGCATGATGGCGGCCATCGATGCGATGACCGCCGTTCGTGCGTGAATGTGGATTGTGTTATAATTACGTTCCTATGGCGAAAGAGAGACAGAGTGATGAGTTGAACCGGTCGACGGCGTTTGACAACAAGCTGCGTCCGACCGATTTCGACGGTTTTGTCGGTCAGGAGAAGATTCGCGACCGGCTGTTGCTGGCCGTCAAGGCGGCGAAGGACCGCGGCGAGTCGCTCGACCATGTGCTCTTCTCGGGTCCGCCCGGCCTCGGCAAGACGACGCTCTCGTACATTCTCGGGGACGCGATGGGTGTCAACGTGAAGACGACTTCGGGTCCCGTCATCACCAAGCCCGGCGACCTGGCGGGACTCCTCACCTCGCTCGAACCCGGCGACATCGTCTTCATCGACGAAATCCACCGCATGGCGAAGACGGTTGAGGAATATCTTTACTCGGCGATGGAAGACTACGCGATCGATATCATGCTCGACCAGGGACCGAACGCGCGGTCCGTGCGCCTCGACCTGCCGCGCTTCACGCTTGTCGGTGCGACGACGCGCATTGGCCTCATCGCCGCTCCGCTCCGCGCCCGCTTCGGTCTCGTGAACCGCCTCTCCTACTACGAGCCCGAGACGCTCGCCGAGATCGTGACGCGCTCCGCGGCGAAGCTCGGCGTCGACATCGACCGCGAAGGGGCGCTCGAGATCGCGCGCCGCAGCCGCGGCACGCCGCGCATCGCGAACAACCTGCTCCGGCGCGTCCGCGACTACGCGCAGGTGAGGGCCGACAATTTCATCACGGGCGAGGTGGCGACGGCGTCGCTCTCGCTCCTCGAGATCGATCCGCACGGGCTCGACGAGATGGACCGCAAGATCCTTGAGACGATCTGTGCGAAGTTCGGGGGCGGTCCCGTGGGGCTCTCGACGATCGCCGTCTCGGTCGGCGAGGAGCCCGACACGATCGAAGAGGCGTACGAGCCGTTCCTCATTATGGAAGGCTATCTCGAGCGTACCCCGAAGGGTCGCGTCGCGACGGCGCTCGCCTATGAGACGCTGGGACTGACGCGAGATGTCTGATTTCTGATATACTACGCAAAATCTTTCAAACAACATACCGAAGGAGCATCAATGAAGGAAACGATGACTGACAAGTGGGCGCAGCTGGATGTCGCGATGAGCGCGAGCTCGCTCAAGACGATCAAGGAACGCTTCGCCGAGGACAAGGACCGTGCCGCGAAGTACACGCTCGAGGCGGCGGGCTGGATGCTCGACTACTCCAAGAACCGCATCGACGAGAAGGTCATGAAGGCGCTCGTCAAGCTTGCGAAGGAGTCGAATCTCAAGGAAGAGATCGAGAAGATGTTCACGGGCAAGAAGATCAATGCGACCGAAGGCCGCGCCGTTCTTCACACCGCGCTCCGCAATCTCAACAAGGCCGACAAGGTCAAGGTCGACGGCAAGGACGTCCTCAAGGACGTCCGCAAGGTCCTCGACCAGATGGGCGATTTCTCCGACAAGGTCCGTCAGGGCAAGTGGAAGGGCTTCGCCGGCAAGCGCATCAAGAACGTCGTCAACATCGGCATCGGCGGCTCCGACTTGGGTCCCGTCATGGCGAACATCGCGCTCACGCCCTACACGAAGCGCAACATGAAGTTCTTCTTCGTCTCCAACGTCGACTCGACGCATCTCGCCGAGACGCTCCGCGCGGTGAAGGCGAACGAGACCTTGTTCATCATCGCGTCCAAGACCTTCACGACGCAGGAGACGATGTCCAACGCGCTCGCCGCGAAGGACTGGTTCCTCGCCGAGGCGAAGAAGGCGGGCCTCAAGAAGGCTGACGCCGAGGCCGCCGTCGCGAAGCACTTTGTCGCCGTTTCGACGGCCGCGAAGGAAGTCGCCGCGTTCGGTATCGACACGAAGAATATGTTCGGTTTCTGGGACTGGGTCGGCGGACGCTACTCGCTCCCGAGCGCAATCGGTCTCTCGCTGATGCTCGCGATCGGCCGCAACAACTATAAGAAGCTCCTCAAGGGCTACTACAAGATGGACCGCCACTTCCGCACGGCGCGCTTCGAGCGGAACATGCCGGTCATCCTCGCGCTCCTCGGCATTCTATACCACAACGGCTACGGCGCCGAGTCGTACTGCGTGCTCCCGTACGACCAGTACCTCTCGCGCTTCCCGGCGTACCTCCAGCAGATGGACATGGAGTCCAATGGCAAGTGCGTCGACAAGGACGGCAACGGCGTCGAGTACTCGACGGGTCCGATCGAGTGGGGCGAGCCCGGCACGAACGGCCAGCACTCGTTCTACCAGCTCATCCACCAGGGCACGCATTTGATTCCGTGCGACTTCATCGGCTGCTGCAAGACGCACAACCCGATCGGCGACCTCCACGACAAGCTGATGGCGAATCTCTTCGCCCAGACCGAGGCGCTCGCGTTCGGCAAGACGGCGGAAGAGTGCGCGGCGGAAGGCGTCGAGAAGAAACTCATTCCGTTCAAGACGTTCGAGGGCAACAAGCCGACGAACACGCTCCTCTGCGATCAGCTCACGCCCGAGACGCTCGGCGCACTTGTCGCGCTCTACGAGCACAAGGTCTTCGTGCAGGGTGTCATCTGGAACGTCTACAGCTACGACCAGTGGGGCGTGCAGCTCGGCAAGGTCCTCGCGAAGGGCGTCCTTACGGACCTCACGGCGAAGAAGCCCGCGCTCAAGCACGACAGCTCGACGAACCAGCTCATCGTGCGCTATCGGAAGGCCGTGGGACGCTAAAATTCGTGCTAAAATTTACCCCCTTGCGCGATTACCCCGTTTTTTGATATACTATACCAAAATTCGACCACTCTAAGAGAGTAAAATCACAATGAAAGTACGTAGTTCCGTTCGTCGCATTTGCGAGAACTGCCGCATCATTCGCCGCAAGGGCGTGGTGCGCGTGATCTGCACCAACCCGCGTCACAAGCAGTGCCAGGGTTAAGAAAGGTAAACAAAAACTATGCCTAGACTGATGGGTGTGGATATTCCGGGAAAGAAGCAGATTCGCTTCGCCCTTCGTTATATCCATGGTATTGGGCCGAAGCGCGCCGATGACGTGCTGGCGGCGGTCAACGTTGATCCGGCGAAGCATGCCGACGATGTGACGCAGGATGAGATCCACGCGATCACGACGTACATTCAGGATCATTTCCGTGTTGAGGGCGACCTCCGTCGTGAGGTTTCGCAGAACATCCGCCGTCTGATCCAGATCGGTTCCTATCGTGGTCTCCGCCACAAGAAGGGTCTTCCGGTCCGCGGTCAGCGCACGAAGACGAATGCTCGCACCCGCAAGGGCGGCAAGCGCGTGTCCATCGCGATGCCGAAGCAGGCCGGTCGCTAAGGAGGTAGCTTAAAATGGCAGAAGAAATCACGAAGGACATCGCTCCTGAGGCCGCTCCCGCCGCTCCGGTGGAAGGCGCTGAAGGCGAAGTCGCGAAGGCGAAGAAGGGCAAGTCGATTCCGGCTGGCATCGCGTTTATTCGCTCGACGTTCAACAACACCCAGGTCTCGATCGCCGATGCACGTGGCGGCGTGATCAGCTGGAGCTCGGCCGGCAAGGCGGGCTTCAAGGGTTCCCGCAAGTCCACCGCGTTCGCGGCGACGATGGTCGCGCAGGATGCGGCCCGCGTTGCGGTCGCCAAGGGTATGCACGAGTGTGAAGTCCGCATGCAGGGTGCGGGCGCCGGCCGCGAGAGCGCGGTTCGCGCCATCCAGGCCGCGGGTATTCGCGTCACTCAGATCACCGACACCACGCCGGTTCCCCACAACGGTTGCCGCGCCCGTAAGCGCAGGAGGGTCTAATCATGGGTCGTTATACTGGTCCCGTTTGTCGTCAGTGCCGCCGCGAAGGGCAGAAGCTCTTCCTCAAGGGCGCGCGTTGCTACATGGCCAAGTGCCCGATCGAGCAGGGTACCGGAGCTCCCGGTATGCACGTCGGTCGTCGCGCCAAGAAGATGTCGGAATACGGCTCTCAGCTTCGTCAGAAGCAGTCGCTCCGCCGTCAGTATGGCATGGGCGAACTTCAGTTCCACCGCTTCTTCGAAGAAGCGTACCGCCGCGAGGGCGTTACGGGCGAGATCCTTCTCCAGCTCCTGGAGATGCGCCTTGACAACGTCATCTACCGTCTCGGTCTTGCGCCGAGCCGCCGCGCCGCGCGTCAGTTCGTCCTCCACGGCCACATTCTCGTGAATGACCGCAAGGCCGCGATCCCGAGCCACATCCTCAAGGTCGGCGATGTCGTCACCGTCAAGGATGCGACGGGTTCGAAGGAAGCCGCGAACCGTTCGGTCGAGGCTGCGACGAGCGCTCAGCTGCCGCAGTGGATGAGCTTCGACAAGGCGACGCTGCGCGCCGAGGTCCTCGCCGTTCCGACGCGTGAGCAGATCGCTCCGATCGTCGACGAGCAGGCCATCGTCGAACTTTACTCGCGTTAATCCGGTTGATTCACCAATCTTTACAAGAGGGGTAACACATGCCTATCCGTTTGAGCCGTTTCGAGATGCCGCATAACGTCCAGATCGACGAGTCGACCAAGACTCCGACCTACACGCGTTTCACTGCGGAGCCCTTCGAGATCGGCTATGCGCGGACGATCGGTAACTCTCTCCGTCGGGTTCTTTTGAGCTCGATCGAGGGGGCGGCCATCTCGTCTGTGAAGATTCGGGGGGTCAATCATGAGTTCTCCACGATCAAGGGTTGCACGGAAGATGTCACCGACATCATTCTCAACTTGAAGCGTGTGCTCGTGAAGACTGTCTCGCGTGAGCCGCAGGTCATTTCGCTTAAGGCGAAGGGGCCCTGCACGGTCTACGCGGAGACCTTTGCGCAGGAGAACAATGTCGAGATCCTCAACCCGAAGCAGGTGATTTGCACGCTGGACGTCGACGGCTCCATCGAGATGGAGTGCGAAGTGAAGACGGGCCGCGGCTTTTGCCTGGCCGAGGGTAATAAGAAGGCCGAGCAGGAAATCGGTCGCATCGCGATTGACTCGATCTTTTCGCCGGTGACGCGCGTCAACTTCCTCGTCGAGAACACCCGTGTCGGTCAGCGTACCGACTACGAGAAGCTTGTTCTCGATGTCTGGACCGACGGCCGCATCAACCCCGAAGAGGCCCTCAAGACTGCGGGCGCGGTTCTCCGTAAGCACCTCGATGTCTTCGTTGACTATGCGGGTGAAGAGTCGCTTGAGTTCGACGACAACAAGTCGGATGACGCGAACGAGCGCGAGAAGCTCAAAAAGCTCCTCAACATGTCCGTCAACGAGATCGAGCTTTCGGTCCGTGCGGCGAACTGCCTCAACAACGCGAACATCTCGACGGTCGGAGAGCTTGCCTCCAAGACCGAGGCCGACATGCTCAAGTACCGCAACTTCGGCAAGAAGTCGCTCACCGAGATCAAGGCGAAGCTCGTTCAGATGGGCCTCTCGCTCGGTTACAAGTTCGATCCGGACCTCCTCGAGGCCAAGAAGTAAGAAAGAAGTTTAAGTTATGCGTCATCAGAGAGTCATGAAGAAGTTCGGGCGCTCCATGGAGCATCGCAAGATGCTCATGAAGAGCCTGGTCACCAACCTCATCCTCGCGGAGTCGATCAAGACGACCCTGCCGAAGGC
>CAMAHK010000018.1 GCA_945834475.1 uncultured Verrucomicrobiota bacterium | reverse complement strand
CACGGGAAGTTGTTGTACACGATCGCGGCAGAGTAGCGATACCGCATCTCCAACCTCCCCGCCACAGCCCTCATCCACGCCATATGCACGGAGGAGGTCAGTACGCCGAAGTGATAGAGCGATGTGTCTGCAATATAATTGGCCAAATTACTCGCAACCACATCCTTCGCCAAAAAGCCTATGGGGACATATTCGCGCTTTTCTGAAGAAACGGCCGGCACCATGAGGTAATCAGAGCCTGGCTGTTTAATCTCCATAAATCGTGCAGGTGTGTTTGCCGCATCACGTGTCGCCTCCTTGACGCTGGACTGTCGAAAGACGCGAACTTGCTCTATACGTTCGAGAACACGAGGCATCTCGCGCAGTTCCTTCGGCGATGCATCCACAAGCCAAAGGCAATAACGGCACTTGTCATACAAGAAGTCTTCCGCCCCCATAAAACGCCTAAACCACTTTTCCGACAACGGCTCCTTCGAGACAAATACTCCCTTCTCTTCTTCCGTAAAGATCAAAAATCCACCTTCGACAGACTTTCCTCCACTATTTATCTTAACCCGACTTCCCACGTTCGCGTCGACGGCGAACGTGGGAAGTCGGGTTAGCGTTGATGCTAAATCTTATGCGGTGGTGGGTGGACGGAGGGATGCGTTGGGGTTGTTTCTTTCTCACGCGACAGGAATGTCGCGTCCCCTTTGGCATTCGCCCATCAGTTCAACACCTATGGCCCTACTCACGCGACGACGGAGTCGTGGCGTTTTCAGACGGATGAAAGTATATCAAATTCACGACCGCTTATCCACGGCCACTTCAACGTCTAACTTCAGGGTTCACGAAGCTTGCCGCTTGCGGTAGATGACTAGCGACTGGCGGATGATTTCCTCGAGCATCGACCGCGTCGTGCCGGTGGCACGCGGCAGGCCTTCCGCCGCCCAATAGACCGCCGAAAGACACGGATCCGTCCAGTCGGCCAATCCGGTTCGCTCCTCGATCGCCCGCATCTTCGCCGGTTCCATCCGAAGTTCGGTCCACGCATCTCGCGCCTGAACGTCGGTGATTATCTCGCGCCAGAGCCGACGATAGGTCTCGGCTGCCGAGTCAATGCTCGTGCCGAGTTTGAGCTCGAAGAGCCAGGCCAGATCGCGGCAAAGGTCGGGATCGCCCGGATTGAGCCGAAGTCCCTCGTCCCGCAGAAGCCGCATCGCCGCCACGACCCAGCGCCAGCGGTCCTCGTCCGACGGCATCATCACAGAAATGTTGTACGCGAGGTTCCACGCCGCATAGCTCCACACCTCGGGCGTGTGCGGCTCCATTGCCGTGAGTGCGCTCGCGAGCTGGGCGAGCTCGACATAGCGGCCTTCGTCCTGCAAACGGTCGGCCCGAAACCAGATAACCTCGGCTGCGAGCGAGCGGAGTCCACCCAAGGCGGCGAACGCCCCTTCCGCGAGCGCCGGCGCGGCAGCCGTTCGCTGTCGGCGTAGCGCGACCTGCCCCACCACAGCGATGACGAGCAACAGAAGGACAAGAGACAGCGTCTTCTTCATACGGTCACCCCCAACAAATCCTTGAGCGCGGCGATCTGACGGGCGTCACCGAGCGCGACGAGCGTGTCGCCGACGGCAAATTCCCATTCGGGACCGATGTTGCGCGTGATCACATCCTGACGGATGACGGATACGATCGACGCGCCCGTCTTCGCGCGGATATTGAGCGTCACGACCGTGCCGCCGACCGCTGGGGATGCCGCGTCAAGCGTAAAGCGATGAATCGTCCCCTCCGGAACGGTCAGCGTCATCGTCTTCGCCAGGCCCTCGCGCCGTTCCACGGCCGTCAGCGCCTCGCGGAACCGGCCCGACGCCTGACGTCCCGCGCGCACGAAGAACCGCCAGCCGAGCACCGCCGTCAGCGAGAAGACGACCAGCAGCACGCCGAGCGAAAGGCCGCCGCGCGGTGCGTTCGCGATGTCGAGCATCAGCCATTCGGCGAAGAAGAGGACGCAGACCGCCATCAGCACGAAGACGCGGATGACCTGATAGACCGGCCGCACCCACTTCGCCGTCGCCTTGCCGATCAGAATGCGGGCGATGCCGAGGCCGAGTTCGCGCGCGGCCGACAGGATGAGCGGCAGCAGCGAAAGGACGAACGCGTTCCCCAGCACGAAGAAGACGATATCGTCGTACTCCTCGAACCAGGACGAGAAGCGGCTGAAGTCAAAGCGGTGGAGAAGCGAGAAAAGGACTGACGCCGCCAGGATGAGAGAGGCGTAGATGCCGAGTCGAATCGCCGCCGTCCGCACACGTTGCAACGCCGGCGAATCTTCCGTCGCGCGGATCTTGTCAACCCACGCCCGGTATTCGGCCAGCCGATGCGCCAGACGCCGTGGCACAAGGCACTCCGCAAAATCGCCCACCCGGTCCGAGACGCGGATCATCCACGGGTTGATCACCGTCGTCAAGAGCGAGGCCCCGATCGCGACCGAGAAGAAGTCGCCGCCCGTCTCGCCCGTCAGCGTCGCGTAGAGGATCGCGACCATGAACGCGAACTCGCCGATCTGCGCGAGCCCGAAACCCGTCTGCACGGCCGTCTTCACCTCGACGCCCGCCGCGAGGGACGCGAGCGTCACGTTCAAGAACTTGCCGACGACGATCACGGCCGAGACGAGCAGGATCTGCGGCAGGTGGTCCAGGAGTGCCGCCGGATCGACGAGCAGGCCGATGGACACGAAGAAGATCGCCGAATACATTGCCTTGAGCGGCTCGAGGAGCCGCACGAGCCGGTCGCGGACGTCGCTCGAACCGCCGATGATGCCGACGAGGAATGCGCCGAGGGCGAGCGAACAGCCCATGCGGTCGGCGATGAAGGTGATGAGGAAGCCGCAGCCGAGAAGCACCAGCAGGAGCGACTCGTCGTCCTTCCCCTTCGCGACGGAATCGAGCAGCCACGGCACGCAGACGAAGCCGAACGCAAGGACCGACAGAAAGAAGACGCCGAGGCCGCCGAGGGACTTCACGAGCGCCATCACCGACATGTCGCCCGTACCCGCGAAGCCCGTCGCCACGGCGATCGCGCCGACGCAGACGATGTCCTCGCAAATCGATGTCCCCAGCACATACTTCGTGAAGACGCGATTCTCCCACCCGAGCTCGCCGATGACCTTCGCCAAAAGCGTCGTCGCCGAATCGCAGATCGCCACGCCAAGAAAGAACGCCTGGACCGACGACCAGCCGAAGACGCGCGTCCCGATCGTGTATCCGAGCCAGATCATCACGATCGTGTCGAGGAGCGCCGCCGGCAACACGACCGAGCGGATCTTCTTCATCTCGCGCGGCGAGAACGACAGACCCATGCCGAACATGAGGAACACGACACCGAGCTGCCCCGCAAGTTGGGCGGACGCGGGATCGGTCAGGAAGCCGCCGCCCCACGTGTGCTCGTTCATGATGACGCCCGCGAGCAGATAGCCCAGCACCTTCGACCAGCCCAGACGCGAAAAGACGGCCGCCGCGAGTCCGGCGGCCGCCATCAGCACGGCCAGGTCCTGAAAGAAGGAGACCTCGCTCATTTGCCTTCCTTGCGCGGCCGCAGAACCGTACGGACGATGTTAATCCTACCGGACGACTCGCCGCCTGACGTACCGCGGAGAACCATATGCGTCAGCTTACCCGCGACCGCGCGCTCGATCTTCACCGTGAACGGCTCGCCCGGCTTGGCCGTCAGTTTCGCAACCTCTTCCTTCCCCTTGTAGAGCGAAACGGAATCGAACTTGATCGCTGCGCCTTCCGTGCGGTCGAATTCGACCGTGTAGTCGCCGGGCTTCGAGAACGAATGGCCGACGCCGTACTTGAGCGTCGTCTCAAACTTGCCGGACGGAATGTCGCCCTTCCGCCAACCCCAGTACGTCGAAAACGCCGGCTCGCCGATCGCGTTGCACGCGAGCCACCCGAGCGCGCTCGTGCCCCAGAACGTGGTCTCGTCCGCTGCGGCGATGCGCTTCAGAAGCTTCACCATCTCGTCCCGCTTGTCGCTCTGCCACGGACGGTTCATGTCGCCCGGCGCATAGAGCGCGAACTTCGCCATCAGGAGTCCCTGCGTCTGCTCCTTCGTCAGGTGCTGGCGCGGCAACTTCATCTGCTCCTCGATGAACTTCTCGCCGGCGTAGACCTTGTTCTCCTTGCGATACCAGGTCGCCTCCTCAACGATTTCAAGCGCATCCGAGTGGTTGCACCGACGCTGCTTGCCATCGTGGTCAACGAACGGCATCGTGAAGTGACGGATCCAACCCTCCTTGTCCTGCGGGTCGAGCTTCTGTAGCTTCTCGTAGACGTCGCCGTAAAAGTTCTTCGAAATCACGCGGTTCGGCCCGCCCACAAAGCGCTCCATCGCATTCATCAGCTCGCCGCAACCGTCGATCGTGTCGGTGCTGTACTTTTTCTCGATCTCGGCGCGAAGTTCCGACGCACGGTCGATCTGTCGAAACAGCCACTCCGCCGTTGCACGGCTCGGCACATTTTCAATCACGCAATAGCAGCGGTTCTTGTCGTCCAGCACGAAAATCGCCGGCAGCTTGTTCGAGCCGAGATTCGCCGGACTCTGCCGATTCTCCTTCTCATCAACGAGTTCGACTTTGTACTGCGACTTCGCGAGCCTCTTCCAGGCCTGCGACTGCAGAGTCTTCGCGACGTCACGACCGGCTCGAGACCAGTCCTTGCCATAAATAAGACGAACCGTCGCCGCCGAAGAATCCAGCGCCGCCAGCACAAGGCCCACCAAACAAACAGAGAGTGTCTTTTTCATCTCTCCCATTATACCACAATTCGTCCCGTTGGTGGAACGTGCCGAAGCCGAGCCGCCTCACAGCGTTACGCCATTCTTGAAGATCGCAATGCCCTGCGCCCCGTTGAGCTCGTTCTTCGCGAGCTCCTCGCCCGAGGCGACGCGCAGGATCTTCGCGGCGAATTGATCAACATCGGGATTCGACATCGCGTTCCAGTCGATCCAGTTCGGCTTGTTCCGCGCGAGCGTGTCGTTCGTCGCGACCTTGAGCGTCGGGACGACGCAGCCGAACGGCGTGCCGCGTCCCGTCGTGAAGAGGATGAGGTGGGCGCCCGCCGCGGCAAGCACCGTCGAGGCGACGAGGTCGTTCCCGGGACCCGTCATCAGCGAGAGCCCGTGCGCCTTCACGTGGTCGCCGTAGAGGAGAACGTCCTCGACCGGCGACGAACCGCCCTTCTGGACGCAGCCGAGCGACTTGTCCTCTAGGGTCGAGATGCCGCCCGCCTTGTTGCCCGGCGAGGGATTCTCGTAGCAGACCTGGTGATGCGCCGTGTAGTAGTCCTTGAAGTCGTTGATCATCTTCACGCACTTGTCGAAGACGCTCCGCGTGCGGCAGCGCTTCATCAGCAGCGTCTCCGCGCCGAACATCTCCGGAACCTCGGTGAGCACCGTCGACCCGCCGCGCGCGACGAGCCAATCGCTGAAGCGCCCGACGAGCGGATTCGCCGTCAGGCCCGAAAAGCCGTCCGACCCGCCGCACTTGAGACCGACCACGAGTTCGCTCGCCGGCACCTCGACGCGCTCCTTCGGACGCGCCGCGTCGAGCTCCGCCAAGAGCGCCAGTCCCTTCTCGTACTCGTCGCCCGGGTCCTGCGCCTTGAGGAAGCGGACGTTGAGCCCGGAGAAGTCCCCGAGCCGCGCCTTGAAGCTCTCCAGCGTGTTGTTCTCGCACCCGAGCGCCACGACGAGGACGCCGCCCGCGTTCGGATGACGCACGAACGCGGCGAGCATGTTCGCCGTCATCTCGTGGTCCGCGCCCATCTGCGAGCACCCGTACGGATGCGTCAGCGCGAGTCCACCCACCGCCTGCGCTAGGCGCTCGGCGAGGCGGTTCACGCAGCCGACGAGCGGGATCACCCAGAGGTCGTTGCGGATACCGACGCGGCCGTCCGCGTGACGGTAGGCCCGGACCGTCGGCGGCGCCACGGGCGTCACGTCCGAGAACTCGGGCTCGTAACGGTACTCGAGCACCTCCCCGAGGTTCGTCTTCAGGTTGTGGACGTGCACGTGCTCGCCCGCCGCGATCGCGCGCGTCGCATGCCCGATCGGCATGCCGTACTTGATCACGTTCTCGCCTTCCGCGATGTCCCGGCGGGCGTACTTGTGCCCGTCCTCGCGAATCTCCACATTGTCAAGCGGATTAATGATCATAATGCCTCGCAATCGCCTCATAGCCCTTCATCATCGCATCAGGCAACTTGCCGTTCAACTTGTAGTAGTCGCAGACGACCGGCAGGCACCGCGTCTTCCACTTCGCGATCGTGTTGAGCGCGATCGACTTGAGCTGGTGGTGCGCGAACGGATTCGCGAAGCGCTCGAGGACACTCTCGGCGTATTCCTTCTTCTCCGCGTCGGGCAGGTCCACCGTCGGGAAGATCTCGTCGAAGACAACCTGGCGGACGAACGCGTTGAACTCGGGGTCTGCAATGCACTGCGCGACCTCCGTGAAGCCCTTCTCGAGCCCGAGATAGACCATCGTCGTGTGCGTCGCGTTGAGGAAGCGCACCTTGCGCGTGCGGTAGGGCTGTATGTCGGGCGTGTAGACGACGTTGACGCCCGCCTTTCGGAGCGGCAGCTCCCGCTCGAGGTCGAAGCCGGCCGGCGTCTCGATCACGAAGAAGTGGAACGGTTCGCCGCAGACGAGCACCTCGTCCCGCTCGCCGAGCTGCTTCTCGTAGCGCGCGGCGGACTCGGGATCGGGACGGCCCGCGACGATGCGGTCGACGAGCGTCGAACAGAACACGCACTCGTTTTCAATGTAGGCTCGGAGAGCGCCTGTCGCCGAGAGCGGCGACGGTACGGTTTCCTCGTCGCACAGATGCTTCAGCACGCAAGCCTTGAGGTTGTCACCGTTGTGCTCGATCAGCTCGCACGGGATGAAGACGAGACCCGGGAGGCCCGCCGCGTGACGCGCCTTGAGAAGGCGGAGCACCTTCGCCGGGAAGGTGTTCTCGCCCTTCACGTACTGGATGCCGGCCTCGGTCGTGTTCGAGACAACGAAGCGAAGCGACGGCAGCGTCGCGTACTTCTCGAGATTCGCCGCGAGGTCGACGCCCTTGACGGATGAAATCTCCTCGATCTCCTCGACGGTCTTGCCGCCGATGATGCCGCGAAGGCACGTATGGTACTTGCCGCCACGCGCATTCAGGATCTGCGACGGCACGCACAGCTCGTCGCCAATCGGCTGGATGATCTGCACCTGACCGTCGAAGCCGGCCTTGTCGTTCATCTTCTGAACCATCCAATCAATAAAACAGCGCAGGAAGTTGCCCTCGCCGAACTGCAGAATCTTCGTTTCCATTCTCTTTATTCCCTTATGCGTTAAAGCCGAAATACGAATTGGCGTTGTTGAATGAGATGTCGCTCACGAGCCCCCCGAGCCACTTGAGGTCGTTCGGCAGCTCGCCCTTCTCGACTTCCTCGCCAAGCTTCTGGCAGAGGATGCGACGGAAGTACTCGTGACGCGTGTAGCTGAGGAAGCTGCGCGAGTCGGTGAGCATGCCGACGAAGTTGCCGAGCGTGCCGAGCGCCGCGAGGCACTCGATCTGCTTGCGCATGCCGTCCTTCTGATCGAGAAACCACCACGCCGCGCCGAGCTGGATCTTGCCGCGGTACGGCGCCTTCTGGAAGCAGCCCATCACGGTCGCCAGCATCTCGTTGTCCTTCGGATTGAGGGAGTAGAGGATGCAGCGCGGCAGGTCGTCCGTCCGCTCGAGACGGTCGAAGAGCTTCGCGAGGTTCTCCGTCACGCTCCAGTCGCCGATCGCGTCGAAGCCCGTGTCCGGACCCATGATGTCGAACATCGCGCCGTTGAGGTCGCGGAGACAGTTGTAGTGGAGCTGGGTCGTCCAGTTCGCCTTCGCGTCCGCCTTGAGTCCCTCGTAGAGCCACGCGCTCTTGAACTTAAGCGCCTCTTCCGGCGACACCGGCTTGCCCGTGCGCGCCTTCTTGAAGATGCGCGCGACCTCAGCCTCGGTGTACGGCGTCGCGAAGACCTCGGTGATGCCGTAGTCGGAAACGACGCAGCCCGCCTTCTCGAAGAACGCGTGACGCTTCGCCATCGCCTCCAGGAAGTCGTCATACGTCTTCACCGGCATCTCCGCCGCAGCCGCGAGCTTGTCCATCCACTCGTTCCAGACCTTCGGATTGTCGATCTTGGACGCCTTGTCGGAACGCCACGCCGGACGGATCTGGGTGTGGAACGGCTTCTTCGCGATCGCGAGGTGATGCTCGAGCGAGTCGACCGGATCGTCCGTCGTGCAGACGACCTTGACATTCGACTTCTTCATAAGCCCGCGCGCCGAAAAGCCCTTCTTCTTCAGCTCCTTGTTGCAGGCCGCGTAGATGCGCTTCGCCGACGCCCCGCAAAGACGCTCGGTGACGCCGAAGTAACGCGCGAGCTCGAGGTGCGACCAGTCGAAGAGCGGATTCTTGACGAGACGCTCCATCGACTTCGCGAACGCCTCGAAGCGCTCCCAGCCGCTCGCGCAGCCGTCGGTACCGCGTCCTGAACAGAGACGCTCTTCAAAGCCGTTCGTGCGCATCTGACGCCACTTGTAGTGGTCGCCGCCGAGCCACACGTCGGCGATGTCGTCCCACCGCTTGTCCTCCGCGATCTCCACCGGCGGGAGATGGCAGTGGTAGTCGATGATCGGCATCTTCTCGGCATAGCCGTGGTAGAGTTCCTTGGCCGCCTTGGTGGTCAGGAGGTAGTCGTCGTGGATGAAAGGCTTTTTCATAGAGATAAGTGATAAGCGATAAGCGATAAGTGGCGGAGGGAGGTTCTCCCCGTACCGCAGTGCGTCTCGCCCGCGGCGGGTAAAAGTTTACAGTTCCTCCTGCAACAGCTTCCGCGCGGAGCCCGGACCGGCGAGGAGCTTCTTGAAGTAGCCCTCGATCTTGTCCGCGAGCGGCATCGCCGTCAGGTCGGAGCCGAAGATCGACGCGTTCGCGAGGATCGGACGGATCTGTCCCGCATACGACGCGGGATCGTTCCAGACGACGCCCTGAAGCTTCGCCTGCAGCTCGTCCTTGAGCGGATCGGCCGAGACTTCCATCGCCTCGCCCGCGTCATCGACCGCGAGGAGGTAGCGGAGCCAGCCTGCGATCGCGAGCGGCAGCGCGACGAGTTCATTGAGGTCGCGGCCCGTCGCGACGTAACTCTTCACCGTCTCGCCGAAGCGGATGCCGACCTTCTGTGACGTGTCGGTCGCGATGCGGCGCGGATCGTCCGGCATGAAGACATTGGGGAGACGCTCATTGACGACCTCGTCGATAAACGCCTTCGGCGAGAGGATCTTCGGATCGACGACGACCGGAAGGCCCTCGACGTAGCCCAGGCGCTTGACGAGCTTGACGATGTCTTCGTCCTGCATCTCCTTGCAGATGAGCGTGTAGCCGAGGAGGCAGCCGTACATCGACATCGCCGTGTGGAGCGGATTCAAACACGTCGTCACCTTCATCTTCTCGGTGTTGTTGACCGTCTCACGGTCCGTCAGGTACACGCCCGCCTTCTCGAGCGCGGGACGTCCGTTCGGGAAGCGATCCTCGATCACGAGATACTGCGGCTTCTCGGCGTTGACGAACGGCGCGATGAAGGTTTTCTTCTCCGTGACGATCGGCTCCATGCCCTCGATGCCGTCCTTCGTCAGCTGCTCGACGACCATCGGGTGCGGACGCGGCGTGATCTTGTCGATCATCGACCACGGGAACGAGACGACCGACTCGTCCTTCACGTAGTCAAGGTACGCGGCCGGCGCGAAGCCGTTCTTCACCCACGCCTCGGCCATCTCGACGACACCCGCCTTCAGCTTCTCGCCGTTGTGCGAGCAGTTGTCCATCGACACGACCGCCATCGGCAGTTTCCCGGCGTTAAAACGCTCGAGGAGAAGCGCCGCGACGACCGCCATCGCGTGGCGGCTCGTCTCGGGACCCTCCTTCATGTCGGCCTCGACGACCGGCATCAGCGAGCCGTCGGGACGGCGCAGCTGATAGCCCTTCTCGGTGATCGTGAACGAGAGCATCTTGAGCGAGGGTGCGCGGAAGATCTTCTTCAGCTCGGCCTTCGCGGCGGCATCGGCGAAGTTCGCCTTGATGCCCTTCGCGACGCCCGCGAGCACTTCCTTCGAGACCGTGCCGTCGGGATTGAGAAGGACATTCAGCGTCAGCGAGTCGAACGCCGTGTAAATCTTGTCGATCACCTCGTAGTCGAACGTGTCGCACGCGATGATGCCCGTCTTCGCCTCGCCGTCGTTGAGGAGCTTCTGGCTCAGCGAGCCGATGAAACCGCGGAAGATGTTGCCCGCACCGAAGTGCACCCATTCAGGAGCGGCTTCGGTCATCTCGCGCATCGCGCACACATCAAACGCCGGCAGTTCCACGCCGGCCTTGATCCAGGCCAACGGTTCGTTCTTGATCGAATCGAGGGAGAGTTTCATCAGAGACCTTTCTTCGCGTACTTGAGGCCGATTTCAAGACCGCGCAGTTCAGCGAGGCCGATGAGGCGTCCGCCATAGCTGTAGCCGCAATAGCACTTGCGGCCCTTGTCGATCTCGAGGAAGCGTCCGTGGTCAGGACGAACCACGATCTTCTCGCCGCGGCGCTTCTCCTCCTTGAGGAACTCCTCAAAGAGCTTCGGCATGTCGGTGTTACCGACGAGGTGGCACTGCGACTCGTGGAAGACCTTGTCGTCGGTATACTCGAGGTTGCGGAAGTGGCAGAAGTAGACGCGCTTGCCGAACTTCTTCATGATCTCGACCGCGTTGTTCTTCGGGTCGCCGCCGAGCGAGCCCGTGCAGAGCGTGAGGCCGACGTGCTTCGAGGGACATTCCTTGTACATCTGGGCGATGTCCTTCGCATTCGAGAGAATGCGCGGCAGCCCAAAGATCGGATGCGGCGGATCATCCGGATGGATGCACATGTTCACGCCCGTCTCCTCGAGGACCGGCGAGATCTCGTTGAGGAACCAGTACATGTTCTCGCGGAGCTTCTTGTCATCAATGCCCTCGTAGGTCTTGAGCTGCGCAAGGAACTCCTCGGGCGTCAGGTCGTCGACCGTGCCGGGAAGTCCGCAGAGAACGGAATCGGCGACGCGCTTCTTCTCCTTGGCGGAGAGCTTCTTCCAGAGCTTCGTCGCGCGGTCCTTCGTCTTCTTGTCGTATTCCTTTTCCGCGCCCGGGCGCTTCAGGTAGAACATGTCGAAGCCCGCAAGCTCGTACTCGTTGTACTCAAGGCAGGTCGAGCCGTCGGGAAGCGCGTACGTGAGGTTCGAGCGCGTCCAGTCCAGGACCGGCATGAAGTTGTAGCACACCGTCTTGATGCCGCACTTCGCGAGGTTGCGCAGGGTCTGCTTGTAGGCAGCGACATACTTGAGGTAGTCGCCCGTGTGCTTCTTGATGTCCTCGTGAATCGGCACGGACTCGACGACGGACCAGACCATGCCGTGATCCTTCACCTTCTTCGCGCGCGCCTTGATCTCGGCGACGGGCCAGACTTCGCCCGGCTTGCGCTCGTAAAGGGCCGCAACCACATCGGTCACGCCCGCCTGACGGATTTCCTTCAGCGTAATGGCGTCAGCATCGCCATACCATCTCCAACCTTGTTTCATAGTGTTAAGTGATAAGTGATGGATTAAAGTTCGACTTTCTTATAGTGCGGCACGAGTCCCTTCATGCACGCCCAGCCGATGATGTAGGCGACGGCGCAGTAGCTGAAGAGGATCATGTAGCCTGCGGGCTTGCCCGAGTAGCCGCAGAAGGTGAACGCATCGCCCTGCTCGGCCGCGTAGGTGAAGAGCTTGCCGGCGGACTTGTTGACCATGAAGCTGCCGCAGCCGGCCGCGAACTGGGCGATGCCGGTGAGCGTGCCGATCGTGGACTTCGGGAACATGTCGCCCACGACCGAGTAGACGTTCGCGGACCACGCCTGGTGTCCCGCGCACGCGAGACCGATCAGAATCGCCGGCCACCACGCCGAAAACGCGCCGAGCGGCTGAGCGCCGAGCGCGAGGAGCGGGAAGCACGCGAAGACGAACATCGCGACCATACGGCCCTCGTACGGATTCATTCCCTTCTTGTCGACCATGATCGTCGGCAGCTTGCAGAGGTAGATCGAGACGAACGTGACGATCACGTAGAGCGTGAAGATGAGCGCCATGCCCATGCCGTCCGAGCTCTTGTAGCCAAACTGGTCGGAGAGGTATCCCGGCGTCCAGAAGAGGAAGAACCACCACACGCCATCGGTCAAGAAGCGACCCAAGACCAGCGCCCAGGTCTGCGGCAGCGAAAACGCCTTGGCGTACGAGATCCGCGGCGCAGCCGCCTCATCGGGCAAGGGTGCGGGAGCGCCAGAGCGCCCGTCGGTTCCCTCTTCATCCTGCTGAATATACGCAAGCTCCTCCGCATTGACGCGCGGATTCTCCGCCGGCTTCTTGTAGAGCCACATCCAGAAGCCCATCCACACGAAGCCGAGGGCACCGATGATGATGAACGCCCACTCCCAGCCGCAGAACTTCGCGATGAGCGGAATCGTGAGCGGTGCGGCGAGCGCACCGACGGACGAGCCCGAGTTGAAGATCGAGGTCGAGAACGCGCGGTCCTTCTTTGGGAAGTACTCGGCCGTCACCTTGATCGCCGCCGGAAAGTTGCCCGCTTCGCCGAGCGCGAGCACCGCGCGGCAGGCGAGGAAGAGCCAGACCGAGACGGTGATGCCCATCATCGAGACGAACCCCGCCGCCTTGAGCCAGCCCGTCCCGACGCCGCAGGCCGCGTGCAGGCACGCGCCGAGAGACCAGATGAAGATCGCCCAGAGGTAACCCTTCTTCGTGCCCATCCAGTCGATGAACTTGCCCGCAAAGAGATTGCAGAGCGCGTAGATGATCGAGAAGACGGCCGTGATCGTGCCGTAGTCGTTGTCCGTCCAGTTGAACTCCGGCGCAATGAAGTCCTTCCACGTCAGCGACAACACCTGACGATCTAGGTAGTTGACCGTCGTCGCGAAGAAGAGAAGCGCGCAGATGACCCAGCGGAAGTTGCTCATTTTCATTTCTTGATCTCCTTGGCAAGGGCGGCCGCTTCGGACGCCAGCTTCTCGATCGTCGCCCAGTCGCCCGACTTGATCGCGTCCTTCGGGGCGATCCACGTGCCGCCGCAGCAGATGATCTCGGGAACCGAGAGGTAGTCCGCGACATTCGAGAGCTTCACGCCGCCCGTGGGCATGAACGTGACACCCGTCCAGCGGAACGCGCCGAGAAGATCCTTGATGTACTTGACACCGCCCGCCGATTCGGCCGGGAAGAACTTGACGAAACTGCAGCCGAGCGCGAGCGCCTGGCTGAGTTCCGACGCCGTCGCCACGCCCGGACAGAACGGCATGCCCATCTCGTTCGCCGCGCTGACGATTGCCGGATCGAACCCCGGCGCGACACACGCCTCGGCACCCGCCGCTTTCGCGGCCTTGAGCTGCTCGAGCTTGAGGACCGTACCCGCGATCAGCACCGCGCCCGGAACCTCCTGCTTGATCTTCGCGATCGCCTCCGCCGCACACGCCGTGCGGAAGGTGACTTCCAGAACCGGCAAGCCGCCCTTCACGAGCGCCTGCGCCAGCGGCACCGCCTTCGCGAGATCCTCAATGACAATGACCGGAATAATCCGAGCCGCCGCCATGGTCTTGATCATATCCATCTCAAAACTCCTTCACTTATCACTTATCGCTTATCTCTTATCGCTCACGAGTTGACCACCTCAACGGTCAACTCGTGCGCTTCCGCCGCCGACCAGCTTCTCGACATCGGCCTTCGTGGCCATCGACGTGTCGCCCGGGGTCGTCATCGCGAGCGCACCGTGCGCCGCGCCGTAATTGACGGCCTTCTCGGCGTCGTCGAACGTCATGAAGCCGTAGATGAGCCCCGACGCGAACGAGTCGCCGCCGCCGACGCGGTCGTAGATCTCGAGGCCGGGACGCTGGATGGACTCATGCAATTCGCCCTTGTACCAGCAGATCGCCGACCAGTCGTTGATCGTCGCGGACTTCACACTGCGGAGCGTCGTCGCGACGGCCTTGAAGTTCGGGTAGATCGACACGGCCTTCTCGATCATCTTCTTGAAGCCCTCGATCGGGAGCGCCGTCAGATTCGCGTCCACGCCCTCGACCTCGATGCCGAGCGCCGCCGTGAAGTCTTCCTCGTTGCCGATCATCACGTCGACGTACTTCGCGATCTCCTTGTTGACCTCCTGCGCCTTCGCCTGGCCGCCGATGGACTTCCAGAGCGACGCGCGGTAGTTGAGGTCGTACGAGGTCACCGTGCCGTACTTTTTCGCGGCCTTGAGGGCCTCGATCGCGACTTCGGCCGTCGTCTCGGAAAGCGCGGCGAAGATGCCGCCCGTGTGGAACCAGCGGACGCCCTCCTTGCCGAAGAGCTGATCCCAGTCAATGTCGCCGGGCTTAAGCTGCGAGACGGCCGTGAGCCCGCGGTCGGCGCACGAACGCGCACCGCGGCAGCCGTAGCCGCGCTCGACGAAGTTGAGTCCGTTGCGGACCTCGCGGCCGATGCCGTCGAACTTCGCCCACTTCACGTGGCTGACGTCGACGCCGCCCTGGAGCATGAAGTCCTCGACGAGACGCCCGACCGGATTGTCGGCGAACGCCGTCACGGCCGTCGTCTTGAGACCGAAGCAGCGACGGAGACCTCTGACGACATTGTATTCGCCGCCGCCTTCCCAGACGTCGAAGGTGCGCGTCGTATGGATGCGCCCGTCGCCGGGATCGAGACGAAGCATGATTTCACCAAGGGACGCGGCATCCCACAGACAGGAACCCGCAGGCTTCACATTAAGAGATTCAGACATAGTACAAATAACCTTCCTTCAAATCAGTGTTATTTTATCATATTCCCGGATGATGGGATATAACATTCATATGGAATATTATAGCACTATTCAATCTTTCGAGTCGCGCTACGCCATAAGGAGTTGGACAGCCCGACGACTACGCTCTGATCGACGAATTAGCCGACCTTGCTCCAGACCACACCCCCATCGTCCGCGACATTATGAGATAATACCCTCATGTTTTTACGCAAGACATCACGATTCAAGGACGGCAAGGTTCATGACTACTGGAGCGTCGCGGAGAACTCGCGTACGGGGCGTCGCGTCGTCCAGCGGCAGCTTCTCGATCTCGGCGAGATAGACGAGGACAGGCAGAACGCCTGGCTCAACGCGATCAGCGAGCTCGACAGCCTCTGGCTCATGGACCACGGCAGACGGGACGGACCCTTATGACCCCTCGTGGCCCGCCGCGTCCAGCAAGGCCCCCACGGCCTCGCTGTCGCGGACGTTCATCTAGGAAACTCGGGTTATACCATCCGTCGCTCAACCCACGCCATCAGGAAATCGACGGCTTTCGCCCTCTGTTCGTCCGTAAGCGGAATGCCGCGCTTCACATGCCACCACTTCTCCATGCAGCCTCGGCAGCACATCGCCGAGCCGTGCATGGCCTTGAAGATCGGATGTCCTCGCATCGGTATCTGCTTGCCGTCGTTCCTGGGCTCGGCGGGGCCGAGCTTCTCCCGCACGAAGTCCTCGGCATGGCGACGGATCGTCTCAAGTCCGACGCGATCGATGTAGGCGAGGTCATCCGCCGCGAGCTTGAAGCGGCTCCGGAACTTGCTTCTCGCAAGCTTCGCGAATGCGTCATCCTTGGTCATGACTCCTTGCGAATCTCGAAGATGTTGATCACGTCCGCGTCAGGGCAGCAGAATGTGATCGCCCCGTCCTTCATGCGCGGCATCGTTCCGCCATAGCGGAGGATGTCCGCATAGACAAAAGCAACGTGCATCGCCATCGGACAGATCTTGCCGCGATCCGTGTCGAAGTCGTCTGCCTCGCGGCAGCAAGTCCTTCGTCCATAGGCAATGTCTTCAACTCGTCCGCCATTTTCGCACCCTTTCAATAATCCTTGCAGACCTTGCCGCGATCCATCGTGAAACCGCCCTCTGCCGGCTTGAACTTGCCCTTCGCCTCGAAGAAGGCGACGAGAGATGCCGCGTCCATATCCGAAGCCGAGCATGTATGGAATCGTGCGTCCGATCCAAACTTCGCGACGATGGCCGCGATCAACTCCTCTGCGGAGGCGTAGCTATTCCCCTCCATCATCCGCAGCACTTCATGTCCGTGTATCATATTACTTCCCCTTCTTCATCGCCCGGCGCTCGCGGCTCGACTTCGGCTTCGGTGCGTTCGGATCTTGCGAGAATGCGGTCGTAGTCCTTCGGCCACGACTCGACGATCGCCGCGTAGTCCTCGGGTTCGAGCTTCGGGAGCCCCACCAACGCCGCCTTACGATTCGGCGCAGCGAGGAACTTCTCGCGGATCGCCTTCAGCGCCCGCACATGCTGCAGGACTTGTTCGTCAAAGCTGTCTATCATTCGTTCCTCCGCCAATCAGAACCTCGATCATGTATTGTTGGCGCGAAAGCATCTGCATTTTTATCCCTTATTCATCTATTCATCACCATAATCAGCCTTTCACACTCATCGAGAGAAGACTCTTCACTTCCTGTAGTAGTTTCGCATCTGACGGACTCACGCCCTCGGGACGGAAATGCATCACCGCATTGCGGATCATATTAACATCCTCAAGCGCATCGAGTACGACCTTCTTAGAGAGATTCGTATTGAGGCGATCCCAATACGCCGAAAGGAGCGCTCGATATTCGGAGAACTCAAGGTCTGAGACCGATTGGATTCGCTCTTTACGCTCGTCCGTTCTCCCCGCAGCCTTCAGCTCATCGACCGAAAGCACCTCCAGCATTCGCCGGATCGACATTTCGATCGACTCGATGATTGAGAAAGGCTTGACCATTTCCAGATACAGCGACGCAAGATCGAAATATGTCACCATTCGCCGTACCGCCCGCGTCTCGTCAAGAACGATTGCAAATTCAGTATCGGCCATTTTCTCGGCCACGTCCTTAACTGCATCCGTTTCCCGGCAGAACCGGATCCGTTCGCGCGGAAGCATACAGTCCGCAACCTTAAGAGTACCAAGAGAGAAACTGCCGGAGGTCATGCACTTTCCGATCGACTCCCATGTGATTACGCCGACAATTGACATTTCCCGTGGAACAGCGATCTTGTTGTGAAGAACGGGAATCTGCGAATATCCCTTCATCACCATCAGTGTTACGACATCCTTCAAGGAATCGCCATCAAGCACATATGTCAGCTCCTGCGATTCGCGCAGAAAACATGACATCGTTTGAACTGCTCTCTCTTCACTCATTTCAAGTCCTCTTGCAGGCCATTAGACCACTACTTACACGGCTATGGATTCAAGTTCAACAATCGCATCACGAATCTTCAGCAAGACATCGTAACGACCCCCAAAGATCTCCGCCAGATCCATATCATTGAACGGAGCCTTGGTCTTCAGATCGTCGACGCTGACCTCGCCGTTGGCCATCAGGTAATCGATCACCTCCGAGACGAACGACTGCTGATCTGCCGTCAGCGTACTGTCATTGAGGAACTCTCCAAAGCACCTATTGACCGCAGCTTGATCAAGTCCCGTGAGACTGCGGAGGAACCCGGCCAGCGAACGTCCGCCCACATCTTCATTCTCGGCCTCGAAGTCCTCTCGTGTTCCAAGCTCTTCAAAACAAACTCGCTCGATCTCATCCATATCCTTGCGAGAGAGCTTCTCAAGCGCACGGATCTTGGCGATGACTGGCGAGTCCGAATGCTTTAGGAGATAGTCGATCACCTTCTCACGATAGGTTTTCACGTCGGGCATCCAGCCCGCGCCCATCCGCTCCTGAACCCGATCGTCGATCTGCAGGTCGACAAGTGCCTTTTTCTCGTCCTTGAGATAGGGCATGAGCATCCGAAGCTCCTTGCGCAGCGTCTCGATGCGTTCAATTTCCGGCTTGAGCCAGAGCTCGTCATTCACAAGCTCCTTAAGCTCCTTTGCCTTGGCCGCAATCTCGTCAATCGTGCCAAGCCCCTGTAGCGCCTTCGCTGTCTTCCTGACCGCGCGAACGTCCACCTTGGCCTTCTCGATGTCTGCGCCGGAAGCGATAACATTCTCGATTCTGAGCATCCGCGCGTCGAACATCTTGACGAACTCGTTGCCCTCTTCGCTTTCAACAAGAGGAGCAATGAATGTCGAGATCTCGGACTCAGCCATAGGCGAAATCGCCTTCCAGGCATCTTCGCTCACATACTTGTCGATATGAGGAAGATTTTCACGCACGTCAATTCGGGCGGTTCGCGACTTGAGCAGGACGGTCGCCGCATGAAGACCCGTCGCCAACTCCTTCCGATAAGCCTTGCGCCAAGGGAACTGCTGGTGATCGACGTGCTGAAGCTGACGGGCAAGCGAAAGCCTAAGCTCAAACAAGGTCTGCGTGAGCGACTTCGTCAACCCACCGTCCTCGGACCCCTTGCCTCCCATGCCAAAATACTCGAAGTTACCGCACCAGTCAAAGGCACGGAATTTCTTCTTATGCTGACCGGGGCCGAAGACATCTTCGCACGTCCGCGTTCCACGCCCGACCATTTGAATGAACTTGATTTTCGACTTCACCTGCTTGAAGAAGACAAGATTCAGGATCTCCGGCACGTCGATACCCGTGTCGAGCATATCGACCGAGACTGCGATTCGGAAGCCGGGCTTGGTCTTGAAATCATCAATGAGCGTATCGGCGAACTTCTCGTAGTTGTCGATCAGCTGACAGTATTCCTCGGGATACTGGGGATAGAGCTTCTTGAATCGCTCGACGATCATCTCGGCATGATGGTGATTCATGGCAAAGACGACCGTCTTGCCGAGCATGTCACCTCCTCCGACTTTGAAGCCGAGCTTCATGAGATCCTGAAGGACCAGGTCGACCGTCTTCGTATTATAGACCGCCTTGAAGATCTTGGAGTTCGAGACATACTCTGGTGTCTCGTCATAGCCTGCATCCCCGAAAAGCTCATCGGCAGCTTTGCGCTCCTCTTCAGAAAGTTCATCGTAGTGGATGCCGTAACTCAAAACATCCGTTGTCTTATTGAAAAGCTCCCAGTCGACGAGCCAGCCCGCCTTCACGGCCTCCTCGATCTGATACGAGAAGTTCGGACTTCCGCTCTCGCAGTCAAAGATCTTATAGGTGTTCGCGTCAACATCCTCCTTCGGTGTCGCCGTCAGGCCGACCAACAGCGAATCGAAGTAACGGAAGATCGCACCGTACTTGTTGAAGATTGAGCGGTGCGCCTCGTCAATGACAATGAGGTCAAAACGTCCCGGAGTAAACTTCTTCGCCTCAGCATCGATGTACCGAATCATCGTCTGATGCGTCGAGAACATGATCCGAGCATCCTCCTTCCCACGGAGCTTCTTGTCCGACAGAACGGAGTAAGTCATATTGGGCAGCTGTTTCTCAAACTCCTTGTGCGCCTGACGGACGAGTTCCCGGCGGTCGGCCAGAAAGAGAACATTCTTAATCCAGCCATTACGCGTCAAAACATCAATCAGAGCAATTGAGACGCGCGTCTTGCCCGTTCCAGTGGCGAGGACGAGAAGCCCCTTCCGGTGTTTGCCGTCGAGATGTTCGCAGATGCTCTTGATTGCCGTACTCTGGTAAGGACGTCCCGCGATTTCGGGATTGGGGTTCATGTCCCCGATCCTCCCGCGCGAACGCAGCGCGTGCATCCGCTCAAGCTCCTTGCGTGTATGGAACGCAACCAGGCGACGAGGCTCCGCGTAGACACGGTCCAGACACTTGATGGTGTAACCGTTCGTGTAGTAGAGGACGGGCTTCACACCATACTGACGCTCCAGACACTCGCCGTAACGCTGAACCTGAACACGCCCCTTCTCCTCACTGACAGACGTCTTCTTCGCCTCGACAACCGCCAGCGGCTTCCCGTCCGCCCCGAACAGCACATAGTCGCAGAAGCCATCCTGTCCATCCGGCGGCATCCCCGTCACCTTGACCTCGACGGATGCACCATCTGGATTGGTCTCACCCTTCACCTCCGAGACCTTCCATCCCGCCTCCTCAAGATACGTGTCGATGTAAAGGCGACGTGTCTCGGCCTCAGTCAAGGCAGGCGCGAAGCTTGTCGGCGGCGTGACACTCCCCGGCTCAACGGCCGCTCCGACAAGCGCAGCAAAGTCGAGCGCCGTCTTCGCAGCCTGCGCGGCCCTCGTCTTCTTCACTCCGCGTTCGTGATCTGCATTCGTGCCGAGGATACGCACGAAATCGAGCGCGGCAACAGCCTCTGCCGTTCCGACGAACTCCTCGACGACGGGCGAATGAATCAGCTCAATCAAAGTGATATCGTCATCAAGCCCCACGCCCTTGTGCTCGAAGAGCCGCTTCGCCGCCGACATGACGGCATCACGCGCAACCTTCGCAAGCGCAACAGCATCATTGCCGGACAAGGCCGCACCAATCGCATCAGAAATCTTCTTGTAAAAGCTCATCCAAAAGACTCCATCCGACAACTCATGCAACACGCGCAAAATCGTCGGCGATATAGTCCGCACTTTCGGCCCAGAGCCCGCAGTCTGGATTGATCAGGTTCCTGTATGTCCTCGAACAATAAAAACGCCCAAGCATCTCATCAAACACACAGCCCTCACGCCGGGCAAGAATTCGCACGACATTCTCAATCTGAATCAGCACGCAAATCGTGACATCCTGCCCCTTGTAGATGTATTCACCCATTGATAACCTCCGTCTCCCGCTTCAGGACATCCTCGACAAAATCAACGACCTCGAACGGATCCTGCATATGCAGCGTCGCGTAATTCTCGCGAATGACCTGAGGGATCGCCTTGCTCGACAGATACCCGTACGCTTCCGACGCAGAGACATGGTGCCGACGGGCATAGCCATCAACGGCTATGACAACCAGCAGGTTCGCATCATTGATATCTTGCTCGCTCATCTCTTGCTTTGAATTATACCATTGCGGACAGACTTAAGGCAATCGCAAGAATCCAGAGATCATACGCACCTCACACACAGCTCATCCGAAATACTCCTGAAGCTTCGCCTTGTAGAGCGTTTCCATTCGCGCCACCGTCTCGCGCAAGACAAATTTCGATTTGTCGACCTCAGCCACGAACGCGGCAAACTCGCACTGGAGGGCTATTGGAGGAACAACAACATCCAATGCCTTCAGCTTAACGCCTGGCAAATGGGCGATCGTTGCCTTTGCCCCAAGGATATGATCAAACGCATGTCCCTTACAGCTCATCAAGAACCAATAAGAGAGAAAATCAGGATCAAGCTTATCGGCATGGCAACGTACGCGATGTAATGCTTTTTGATAATAGCAGTTCTCTATCTGGTTCCGCCAAACGCAGCACCTACCAGATTCGCCACCTTCACAAACCAATAGGTCTCCATCCTTAAGTGCGAATTCGAGTCGATCAGCCTCGTCAAAATCCATCTCATGTAATTCAGACGCATCAATTTTAAACCACTGAACATTAAAATTCGCTAGGTATTTCCGTTTATGTAGCCCTGTTTGCTTTTTGGCGTCGAGCATCTTTCCCAAACGCGAATCAGTTACCTCACCAAACTTTGAGATTGTCCACCCCCGATCATTTCTAACCACATTCCCAAACATCTCGACAAACCGGGATTTGACAAGCTGATCCATCAGCGCGAGACGCTCTTCCGCATTCTTCTTCAGTTCACAAATCTGATCCAGCTCCTCCGCAATCCGCTTCTGCTCAGGGAGCGATGGAAGGAAAAATTCTACGGTAGCTAATGATTTCTTGTTTATTGCCTTGAACGTACTCCCAGTTCCTCTTAGATTCAACTCTTCATTCTTGCTTCTTAATGAATAATATAAATATCGAGGAATAATCTCACTGCTAGGATTTAATGACGCAAGCCCACGTCCAATGCAACACCGTTCATTGGCAAAATTTAACGCACCGATTGGGGCTCGAACCGAAATCAGTATTTCGCCAACTTCAGCAACTTTAGTAGGCGTATCGCACCATACGCGGGGCGTTGGATGATCATCACCAAAGTCAGCATTGCCCTGATAAAACGGAAGTCCACGAGCTTCAGAGTTGTAACTCTTTGAATCGGGAGACTGACCCATGTTTATTGAGCACACATCCCCCAACCGCACCTTTGCGATCTTTGCGATCTTTGTGGTTTCCCGCACACCCATCAGACCGCCCCCTTCTCAGAGACAACTTCCCAATGCCCGCTATCTTGAGTAACACCTTGGGTAACACCTTGAGTAACACCTTGAGTATCACCTTGGGTATCACCTTGAGTATCACCGTTGTCGTGCCAGCTGCGCTTATACTCGACGTTCTGCGATTCCGCGCCTTTCATCGACTTCACTCCCATCACAGTGTCCCCTTCAGTGCGGCGAAGCCCTTATCGAAATCGGCGGTCAACTTTTCGATCTGGCGGACGAGATCCTTGACGGGCGGGAGGTCTTCCTTGACTTGCTCGACTTCGCGGTACTTGTTGAACGAGAGGTCGTAGTTGTTGGCGACGATCTCAGCCTTGGGGACGGTGAAGCACTTGGCCTTGCGGTCCGTAAAGACGATCGACTTGTCCAGTTCGACGCTCCACGGATGCCCCTCGCCTTCGAGGCCACGCATCTTCCACTCGTTGTAGCGGTTGATGATGTTGGGGATGTCGTTCTCCTTGATCTTCTCGCGCTTCTGGTCGAGGGAGAGTCCGTCGGCCTTCATGTCGTAGAACCAGACGTCCTCCGTCCCGCCGTTGTCCGTCTTCTGAAAGAACAGCACTGCCGTCGCAACGCCCGAATACGGCTGAAAGACTCCGCTCGGGAGAGAAAGAACACCAATGAGGCGCTGGTGTTCGACAAGTTCCTTTCGGATCGCGAGATGCGCAGAGGAACTTCCGAACAGAACGCCCTGCGGCACGATCGAGCCGCACCGCCCGCCGATTTTCAGAAGCCGCACGAACAGCGACAGGAAGAGGAGCTCGGTCTTGCCCGTCTTCGTGATGGCGAGAATATCCTTCGCGACCGAGTCCTGAAAGATTGTACCAGTGAACGGCGGATTCGCGGCGATCACCGTACAGCAGGCGCGGTCGGTGTTGTCCTCGCTAACCGAATCACGGTAGGCGATGCTCGGCGACTCAATGCCGTGGAGCATCAGGTTCATCGCGCCGATTCGGAGCATCGTCGGGTCGGTGTCAAACCCGTTGACGAAGGACGACTTGAAGCGCTTGAGCGTCGCCGCCTTCTTGAGCTGCTGGGGATAGCGCTTCTTGGCGAAGGAGATGGCCGAGAGAAGGAATCCGGCCGACCCCATCGCAGGATCCATGACCGTGTCGTCGAGCGTCGGTTCGAGCATCTCGATGATCATCTCGGTGATGTGACGCGGGGTTCGGAACTGACCGTTGGTGCCGGAGGACGCCACGCGGTTGAGGAGTTCCTCGTACACGTCGCCCATCGCATCCTTGTTGTTGAGATCCATCGCGCTGATTTCGTCGACTAGCGTCACGAGTACATTCGCCGTGGGAATCAGGAAGACGGCGTCGGCCATAAAGGCGGAGAAGGCCGTGTCCTTGCCCTTGCCAAGCGTCTTGATGAACGGGAAGACATATTCGCGCACAAGCGACAGCATCTTGTCCGGCGACTTGTGACAAAAGTTCTTCCAGCGCAGGGAATCGTAAGCAACCCCATTCGCCGCGCCCTCCGGCTTCCAGACGCCCTTCTTGAAGATCGGATCAATCACATCGCCGCCAAGTATCGCGGCGTTCTTCTCCGCCCGCGTCTCGTTGTCGTCGATCAGCTTCATGAAAAGCAGGTAGGTGATCTGTTCGACGTCGGTCAGCGGATTCGTGAGGCCGCCAGCCCACAGCGTATCCCAGATTCGATCAATCGACTTCTTGAGGTCGTCCGAAATCATTGCATCAATCCCTTACTGAATTAAAGCGCTTCCATCGTCTGTGCCGTCACTTCCGGCGACATTCTCCAGAGCTTGAGAGCACCCTTCGTCGCAAACGGCTTCTTCAGCTTGCGCACCTTCGAGATGTGCCAGCCATAGGCATCGTCCTCCCAGTCTTCTTCGCTCGCCTTGTAGTTACAAATCGCGACAACCTTTCCGCACCAGTTCTCCACGAGTTCTTCATACGGCGGAAGCTTGCGCCGCCACCATTCTTTTACGCTATCCGCTTCACGCTGCCACTGCGCGCGCGTATAACTCTTCGAGACGTGAATGGCACACTCGCCCTCGCGCGGGTTAGGAAGAAATGTCCTCCACTCCTGTTTCTTGACACCAGCCAAGAGAGCCCACGCCCATCCAGGGTGAACCGTAAAAGCCCTCAATTGTGCGACCTCTTTGTTTACTCGTTTCATGACATTCATATTATATCAAATATCCATTGTTTTATTGTATAATTTGATTAAAGACAAACCGTCTCCGTAGCCGCTTCAATTGATGACGAATACTCGTCGTGGTATCTCATCATCTCTTCGTCAGAAACCTTATCGTACTCAAGAAGCACCTCGAAGTCTGCATTGACCGCATGAGCCTTGTCGAGGAACTCCTGGTCCGTCAGCTTGCCAGCGTCCCATTGGCGGTACAGACGGCGAATTACAGCCGTCAGCTCGCGGGCGCGGGGAACGCCGAATGGTTCCAAGGCTGCGGGTGGAGCGGATTCGCCGGTCTTCCTGAAGGCCTCCCGCACGACGGCGTTCTTCAGTTCCGCCCAGAACTTCAGCTTGCACATGGCCGGCGACGCGCCGCTCTTGATCAACTCGCAGAAGCGGTTGCGGAGGTTTCTCACCTCATCGGTTTCATTGAGATACGAATTCATAATATCCTTTCTTACAAGTAGGTTTCGTCGAGCCAGTAGCTCGGGTTTGCGGCGAGGAGGTCGATTGCGCGGTCGGACGAGATAAGCGTCTTGTCCTCGAAGAAGTCCTCGTCCGCCGACCAGTCCTTCACATAGACATTGGAGCTGTCCTCGTCCGTGTAGAACTCGCAGGCGAACAGCGTCTCGTTCACGAACTCGACGAGGTCATCCATCGTAAGCTCCGAACTTTCGTATTCCCAGCTGTCGTCCCTCACGACGTGATCGCAGAGATACTCGTCCAGGTCCTTGAGCGCAGCCGCGCTCCCAGCGATCTCGTTCGGATCAAGGTTCCATGTGTGTCCGATCTCATCGTAGCACAGCGTGAGTCCGCAGATTTCAAGCGAATAGCCGCGTCCAATCCGGATCCGCTCAAGCTGATAGTCCTCCGCGAGTTCATAGCCGTCGAGCGTGACGTAAGGCTCGGCGACGACTCCCTCGTCGCCAGCCTCGGCCATCATCGCCCCGAGTGCCGCAAGGACGTCCCGGTAATCGACTCGGGCATTGTCACTCATTCCGCGTCCTCCTGGGCAAGAGCCTCGTCCTCAAGACGGCGCTGCGTCTCATCGCGCAAGTCAATGTCCACCAGTAGCGGATTGCTCTCACCACTACGGGATCCGTCCTCAATGTCGAGGCAGAACATCAGAGGCTCAACGCCATCCTCGCGAAGCGTCACGGAAATGCCGCGCAGCGTCCATGCGTCCTCGGCTTCGGATTCCGCATCCTCGGTCCCGAAACCCTGCTCCTCATACCATTCCGTCAGACGGTCCTTCAGGAATGCCTTAGCCTCGTCAGCAGTCTGGAACGTGCGGTCGACGGGAGCTTCATGTTCGTCGCCGCGAACGGTCGTCTCAGTGATCTTGATCATGGTCGCACTCTGTTCTTTCATGGTTGTTTCTCCTTTTGTTGTAAACGGATCAGGCGCAGCGGAGGGTCTCGGAGCCAAGCTTCGAGCAGACGATGCTGTGTTTGTAGTACCTAGCGATGTATGCCGAAATCGCCCGCTTCATAACCGTGCTCGGTGACACGCCATGCAGGCTGGACAGGTCGCTGATGCCGCCCCAGACCCACGCAGGGAGATCCAGCGCATTCTCGATTGCCTTTTTGTGCTTGTTTCGGACGAACACGGTCATCATCTCGGTTTCTCCTTCCTCTGCGAGAAACACAAGACCGGTCCCATCCGTTTTTCGTTGCCTACCTAAGCAACGCACATCCGGGGTCTCTCCCGATCCACCGTGGCCTCTTTTCTGAGGCTCGGTTGGCATGGATTTTTGATCCAACTCTTGATGTCTCTCAACGCTGAATATTATACCAAAAATCGGACTCGGACGCAAGCGGACCAATGTTCATTTCACCCAATAAAATAAGGGGTGAAACGCACATTTGAAAATTATTTTTCAGAGTCTCAGAATGAAACGAAAAACGCCCTCCCAGAACCATTCTGAAAGGGCGTTTTCGGATGCCCGAAAAACTGATGGAGCGCATCCTCTGGATCAATCCCATGCTCGTCGAGATAATCCATCGAAATGCCGTGAACCTGCTCTGCCCACGGATTCATCTCGCAAGTCGGGCGGATGTAGACGTTCATCGTCCGCTCAAGCCGACCATTGACGTACTCTGCCGCAGCAAGCTGGCAGATCTCGTCCGAGCAAGAGACGCCCGTGGTCTCGGTGTCGAACACGACGACCCGCCAGCTGTCAGCAAACTCGGCGAACCTCTCTATGTTTTGCGGAGTGGTGCGCATCCGAACCAAACGTCGATCACTCCGCCCGTTGGGCGCGGCTTCAGAATCGCCCAAAGAATGATGTACACAATTGCCGGGATGCCGGAAAGGAACATCGTCACCAACGCCACAACCCACCGCAAGCCAGACATGTTGAGATCGAGCTTGTGCGCCAGTCCGGCACACACGCCCGCGATCACCTTCTCATCGCTACTTCTATACAAATTGCTCATGCCGAATATTATACCATTGCAGTCTATTGAATGACTACAACTGATTTCCCTTGATTTTTCCTTTAGTCATTTTGCACCTCCCTTTTACTGAACCTTGCGTGTACCGATGAGTCGACCGCTTCCGTCACGATAGGTTTTTTGCCGTTGCGGTCAGTCGTTTCGGTTCCCTGAATGCGTCCGAGCGAATCGCGGATCGTCTTCTTTCCATTACGATCCGTCGTGATCGTCGCCTTGATCCGCCCCTGCGAATCGCGAATGGTCGTTTTCTCATCGGCGCGGCAAGTCACCGCGCCGACCAAGGCCATTCCAATCATCAAAAATACTCCGAGTTTGTTCATGGTTCATCCCTTTCTGATTAACCCGACTTTCCACGTTCGCCTCGACGGCGAACTTTTTTTGCGGCGATTGCGAAGCAATGTCCGAAGGACCTACCCCGTCTCCCGCTTACAAAGAGTTAGGCGAGAGCACCACGAATTTCTGACAAACTTTCATATCTGTCCATTTAGATGCCCTGCGCGGACGCCTCCACCGGCGTCCACGAGATCAAAGGCGCACCGCCGCAATCGCATACAGCGGATAACCGTCTACTTGCGTTCCAGGACTGCGCTTATCCATTGAAAAAAGCAGACATCTCTCCGGGGAAAAGCGTTCACGATAAATCTTCAGGCTCTTTGCCTTAAGGTTCTTTTCCGCCTTCACCTCTATCGGAAATACGGCACGTTCACCCTGCACAACAAACTCAACTTCCGCCCGCGTATCATCCGGTGACCAGTAATACGGATGAACATCCCGAGCCACCAGTTCTTCCAGGACAAGCTGTTCGGCCAACATGCCTTTGGCATGCGTAAAGGCCTTATTCCCATCCAACACCACCGAAGGCGGCAACTCGCTCATGGCCGACACCAATCCGACATCATGGGCATACAACTTGAAAGCGCCGAATTCCTCATATGCCTTGAGCGGCAGGTCAGGCCGCGTGACGCGATTGACCCGACAAACCATCCCCGCGTCTTCAAGCCACTCCAACGCCACCTCGTATTCCCGTGCCCGTGCACCTTCCCTCAATGCCGTATAAATGAACTTCTTGTTCTCCTTTGCCAGTTGAGCGGGAACCGACCGCCACAGCAATCGTACCTTCTGGAGCATCGCCCCTTCAATGTGCTTGGCGAAATCCTCGTCATAGGCCAACAGAATCTCCTGCTGCACCTTTCGAACGTCCGCCAGATTATGCGTAAGGCTGTATGTCAATACCGCTTCCGGCATGCCGCCAACAAGCGCATACTTGCGAACGAGATCTTCGAACGAGGGGGACATGGACTCCATCACAGACCACTTCTCTCCCCGAATTGCCGCGCTTTTCCCCGTTTCGCCAATCGCATCCAAAAACTCCACAAACGTCATCGGACGAACATCTAGGAAGTTAACCTTGCCAACGGGAAACGATACACGTGCCGGTTTTTCGCGCATTCCCTTCTTCCGATTCCTGTTCACGGCGACACCCAAGAGCGATCCAGCCACGATAATGGCAAGCTGCGGCATCTGCTCCTGAAAGAACTTCAGTGCCGTCAGGGCACGCGGCGCTTCCTGAATCTCATCCATCATGAGCAATGTACGTCCGGCAACAATTTTTCTGGACGTCACCGTTTCTATCACCTCGACGACGGATTGCGCATCAAGATTGACATGTCCCATCGCATCCCGAAGAACATCATCCGTCATGAAATTGACCTTAACCGTGTCTTCTGGATAGCAAACACGAGAGAACTCTTCCATCAGCCAGGTCTTGCCAACCTGCCGTGCGCCCATGAGAACAAGTGGCTTACGTTTCTCGCTTCTGTTCCAATCCTGAAGTTTTGCCAGTAAATCCCGATTCATGCGGCATAGTGTATCACACTTTCCGCATGAATACAATGCCATATATTCACATTTTACGCATGAAAGCTACATTGAAAATTCACAGAATCTGCATGAAAAGCAAGGACAGTACCAATCTACCGTATCTCAACCCCGACCTTGAAGAACCGCCACCTACCCTGCGCCGCCCCTACTTTCCGCCCAATGCCCGCGCCACACGCCCGATCAGCCACAATCCGCCCACGACGGCCGCCAGCACCACCGCGCAAAACAACACAATCGGCACAACGCGGCAAAGGAACTCCCACGCCAGACCGAAAACTGCGCCTGCTTGAACGGCCCATGATGCGGCATCGGCTGTCCGCTCGAATACCGCCAGATTCCACCATAGTACGAAATCCCGCTTCCGTTCTTAACCTCAAGGCAAAGGATGCCCTTCTCCCGGTGATAGATGACGAAGTCGATCTCCTTCTCGTAGAACGATCCGTCCCGTCCTGTCTGATTCACCGAGCAAGAATGAAACACCCAATACCCATCCCCAAGTCCAACCTTCAGCGCATTGAACACAAGATCCTCCCGCCCCTGCGGATCGAATTCAAGCGTCGTCTCTGGAATCATGTGCGACATAGAACTTATGCTATTTGGACATTAAAGATTCGACCTGGAATATTCGGAAACAGGACCTCTGTAAAAATCAAGGGTATAAAGTTTCAAGACAACATAACTATCTGCTACACATAATTGAGGTTATGTTGGGCCCAGCATAACCTCAAGACACTGAAGGAGAAGGTCAGCATGTGGTACAACGACACGTACGGCCACGAGGGGTGCCTCTGGCAGGGCCGGTTCTACAGCGGCGTCGTCGAGCGCAAGCGCGAGGTGCTGGCCGTCGTGGCCGCATATGTCGCGTACAATCCGGTGAAGGCGGGGATCGCGCCCTCGCCCGACGCCTGGAAGTGGAGCAGCTATTCGCTGGCGGCGAACGACGCGGGAGAGGACGGCGAGCGATGCCGCAGAATGTACGAAGCCATGTTCGGCCAGCCCTGGGAGGAGGTCCGGGCGATGCTCGAGTCGATCTATGCGGACGAGCTGCCGCCAGGCGTCACGCCGGAGGAGCTCAAGAGGTGGTTTGACGACTACGACGAGGAGACGGCGGACAAAGAGGGCCGCCCCGCCCGTGTGCCGCCGACTTACCGGGCGTCGCAGGCAATCCGCGTGTCGATGAAGGTCTTCAAGACGGGGGCCTACATTTCGGCTGACTTCGGTTTCCTGAAGAAGGTGAGGGATTTCCTGCCGAGGCACTTCCCGAAGGCCGGCAGGCGGTCGGTGAAGCGCTGCCGCGCGTTCATCTGGGAGCTGCCGCGCAGACAGGCGGCATAGGGTCCCGTTCGCCGGGGCGGGCAGAAGAGAAGGCGTCCGACGGAATCCGTCGGTCTGTGCCAATGAGACAATTTGACGGGAAGATGACGACGGAAAGGCTCCGCCGGTGGCGAAGCACGCTCCGAAATCGCGCATGACAGAGCGCCGTCGCGAAACGCGCGAGAAACGACGGCCGTCACCGCCTCAAAAGAGGGACTGTCCCCTATGAGTTCTTTCAAACCCAGCGCCGCCTTCACCTCTCGTATCACACGCGGCGCGGTGCCGAGCGCGAAGCGGTCGGCGACCTGCAAGAGGTCGTCGTCGGTTATTTTCGACTGCTTGCCGTTGACGGAGAGCTGGTGTCGCCCGCCATGCGCTGGCAACGGGTCGTCAGACGGGAATCGCGAGCCTGTCAGGTCGTATGCCGGCGCAAGCCGCCAGACACCATCCTCTTTCATCATGAACGAAAAGTTCTTCGTGTGGTCATCGCATTCGTCTATCGCGACATTGAACACAATCCTCCGAAACGCCTGTTCAAGCGCCTCGTAACCAAGATGCAGCGCGTCAACCGTCGCCAGATACTGCTCATATGTCCTGAATTCCAGCGGCACGGACATCGGAAAGTGAGCCATGGCCGAAAGCGTCTGGACATGAAAGTGCCGCGAGCCGTCCCGGTCAAAGCGCTTTGTCATGAAATGGCCGAGTCCGTCCAGTTCGTACAGCGTCGACTCGCACATGTCGACCCCGGCATCCCGCGCCCTTTGATACATCGCGTATTCAGTCGGACCGCGCCACGGATATTCCCGCGGCGTGAACTTGATTATCCAGTGCTCAAACCCTTCCGGAAGATCACGGTCGCCGAAGAGAAACTGACCCGTCTCGCGATTCCAACCGACAAGGGCCTTCGCCTGCGCACCTCCGACCGAGGAGCCTATTCTTATGATTGCCCTGAGCGCATCCGCTCCATCAAGATCCACCAGCTCCCCATTGGCCGCCCGCGCCGTGCCGCTTCCACAAGGTTGCGCATCTCAAATGCCGCCGGCCGCCCGCCAGGGCCTCGGTCAGGCTCATACGTCAACGCGCCAACGGCCCGCCGGCCTATGTAGGCAAGCCTGTCCATCGCCGTGATCTCGGAGCGGACACATCCCTTCTCCGTCAACCAACGATCGACGAGACCTCTGCCGAACGCATCCGGCAGCGAATCGGCAAATGCCGGCGGAAGTCCTTCGAGTCCTTCGTACTCGCTGCGCGGCAGATCGGCAAACGCATACGGCTCTCTGCGAAGCGGCATCATCAGCGGCGCAATCTCAAGACCGGACTTGAGAAACTTGCGGTCGTACTGAAAAGCATACGTCTCGCCGCGCGAACCTACGGGAACGATAATGCCAACACGCTGTCCCCATAGCGACACCATCACGCGACCGACATGCTTGAATTCAGACATGGACACCTCCTTTCCCTTTGCGGCCGGCGCGTTGGCGTCTGGATGCGCCGGACGCCTTTCGCTCGAAAAGCGAATCGTCTATCTCGGGCGGTGCCAATTCCATGAGCCAATCGGTCTTGCGCAATGTACGGCAACAGGATAGAAGAGAAAGCGTAGACGAATTCTCGCCGGCCTCAAGATTGCGTACCGCTTTCAGAGAGATTCCGCTTCTCTCCGCCAATGTCTGCTGCGATAGATTATCCGCCAATCTCAACGCCCTCAAATTGCTGCCAAGCGTCTTCAGCATTTCTTCTCTAGTCTTATATACCATAACATTCCTTATAGGGATAAAAATCGGCTATATTGCAACATAACATTCCCTAAAAGGTCAATATAGACTCTACAACGTTCGCGGAAATGTGACTTGGCGTACCAGACCCTCGAAAGCCCCTTATCGTCCTAACGAGATTATCTCACAGCGCCAGCTTGTTGCCGTGTTCGTCGACACGCACGAACGTAATGTCCGTATGGAAGACATGCTCTTCGTCCGATGCTTCGATGTCACGGCGGTAGACGTCGACATGATAGGTAACCGAGGTTTTCCCGACATGCTTCTTCTGCGCGTCAAACCTCCTTCAACAAGCTCTGCTAAAAACTGCAGCCCCAGAACCTGACCCGCGAGACACGCAATCAAGATCAACTCCAATATCCTTCGTCATAATGAAGCTATTCTATCATATCGCCGCGGAACGTCAAAAAGCAACTTCGACACATTGGGGAATTTTGCCTCAAACTGCCCCAATTGCAATT
This sequence comes from uncultured Verrucomicrobiota bacterium, assembly GCA_945834475.1. Classification (GTDB taxonomy): domain Bacteria; phylum Verrucomicrobiota; class Kiritimatiellia; order RFP12; family UBA1067; genus UBA1067. The sequence goes on along the minus strand of CAMAHK010000018.1, from coordinate 291 downwards.
GGTCACCAAGTTGGTGGACTATTTGCGCACCAACTTGGTGCGTGGCTCCCGCCACCAACCCTAATTGGTCAGCAACTTGCTGAACAATTTGCGATTCGGCAGAAGTCGGAGTAGATTGTTTAGCAATCTGCTGAACAATTTTGACCGGCGCATAAAGGTTAAAGAATCTCACCATATAATAGAGATTCACGCGAGAAAAGCACTTTGCCTCCGACATCCAGGTCTTCAGATCGGCACTGACGCGCTGCATGAACTTGGAACCCCACGGCTGATCCTTCTCAAGACGCACAA
>CAMAHK010000017.1 GCA_945834475.1 uncultured Verrucomicrobiota bacterium | reverse complement strand
ACTCTTGTCGCGTCGTTCAGAGCCTCCCTCCACACCCAAATGGGACGCGACACTCCTGTCGCGTGCAACAGAACAAACCTCCATCTTCCCGAGCGCCACCTCACAGACCGGGACACCATAGTTGCCACAGGCGACGGCGTGTCCGCCCGCGCGGTTGATCGCATCGGCGACGACCTTGACGACGCTCGACTTGCCCTTCGAGCCCGTCACGGCCAGGAGCTTCCATCCGCGTCGCTTCAGTTCCTCGCAGCCAAGCTGTAATTCGCTCTTCACGGGAATGCCGCGTGCGCGGCATTCCGCGAACCACGGATGCGTCAGCGGAATCCCCGGCGAGACCACGGCGAAATCGAACTGCGGACGCGGCGACTCCGCCGCCCGAAGCGAGTCCTGCGCGTTCCGTCCTTCGGCCGAAACGCTTACGGCGAGGCAAGAGTGCCTCGCCCCCGTTGCTGACACGCCCGTTGCTGACGCCCCCGATGCTGACGCGCCCAACGGGGACGCGACACTCTTGTCGCGTCGTTCAAAACCTCCCTCCGTCTCCTTATCCCACACCACAACCTCATACCCCAAATCCTTGAGCAACGCCTCCGCGGCCTTGCCGCTGCGGCCGTAGCCCATCACCAACGCCGTCTTATTCATCTTCAGTCCCCTCTCCATAAACACTGTAGGCAATCGTCGGATCATTCGTCCGAATGTAGCGTACAAATTTCGCAAACTGCCTTTCGCTCCGCACCAGATGATCCCACGATTCCTTTTGCCAAAAGTCGCCCGTTGCGCCCAACGCCTGATTCACGGCTCGCGCCGACACACCCTTCCACGTGCGAACGATATCGCGTACGGACTGTTCGCCGAGCGGCATGAAAAGGACGTGCACGTGATTCGGCATCACCACGAGCGCGTAAAGCTGATATCGACTGCCGTCGAATCTTCGCAAGACATCTTCGACCTTTCGACGCAGAAGAACTTGACGAAGGACACAGGCACCGCCACCGGCGTCAAGCCATTCCTGAATGCGACCTTCGAACAGACGATTGTATTCGCGGCGCGTATCGGAATCCCAGGGATGTGGATGGTTTGCAGTCCAGAACATTCGCTCTTCTTCAAGCTCGGCAAGTTTTGACTGCGATAAAGAATCAGCCGTACGCCAGGTGACAAAACAGGCACAGCGGGGCTGTTGCCAATGGGGGAGATTGCCCTTCGTGCGCACGACGGCACGCGAAGGGTCGAAGAAGCGCGGAGGAAGGATTTGCGGACGCGGCGGCTCCGCCGCCCGAAGCGAGTCCTGCGCGTTCCGTCCTTCGGCCGAAACGCTTACGGCGAGGCAAGAGTGCCTCGCCCCCGTTGCTGACGCTCCCGTTGCTGACGCTCCCGTTGCTGACACGCCCGTTGCTGACACGCCCGTTGCTGACGCTCCCATTGCTGACACGCCCGTTGCTGACGCTCCCGTTGCTGACGCTCCCGTTGCTGACGCTCCCAACGGGGACGCGACACTCCTGTCGCGTCGTTCAGAAGAATCTCCATCCTCTCCGGCGAGGCAAGGTATCCACCGGTCGAAGACCGCTTTGCGAAGCAAAGTCGCTAGAGTGGTGTGCCTCGCCCCCGTTGCCTCCCGCGAGACGGTAACAGACACCAAGCGTTTCGGCGTTAAGCCGGGACGCGCAGAAGTATCGCGGAGCGCGTCAGCGCTCGCGTCGACATTCCCCTCATCCATGCAGCTTGACGAGGCCGAGATCAGAGGGGATCCACCAGTCGTGAAGCGAGAGCTCGAACGGGAAGACCTTCACGCCGTCCGGCGCACAATTGCGCTTGAATGCCTGTGTGAAGAATCGACGGAAGAACGTCTGACACGTCTTGCCCACGGTCTCGGGATCGAAGGCGCCCTCAAAGTACTTGAGCGCCTCGATGACGAGCCGCTTCGGCCCCATCTCGTTGACGATGAAGTTCCAGAGAAAGAAGTCGTGAAGCTCGTACGGACCGATCGTGTCCTCCGTGACCTGTCCCTTCTTCAGCTCGGGCGACACCGGCGTCGCGATGATGTCGCGAATGGCCTGTGCGGACGTCATCCGCTCTCCACCTCTTTTCTCCACCTCATTACACCACCAGGCGCAGACCTTGCGGATCACCGTCTTCGGGACGCCCGAGTTGACGCCGAACATCGCCATGTGATCGCCGTTGTAAGTGCACCAGCCGAGCGCGATCTCCGAGAGGTCGCCCGTGCCGAGCACGATGCCGTTCACCATGTTCGCCTTGTCCATGAGGATCATCGTCCGCATGCGGGCCTGCGCGTTCTCGTAGGTGACGTCGGTCGTCACGCCGTCGTGCCCGATATCCTTGAAATGCTGCTTGCACGCCTTGATGATCGAAATCGTCTCGATCGTAAGCCCGAGCCCCTCCGCGAGAAGCTCGGCATTCCCCTTCGTGCGCTTTGTCGTGCCGAAGCCTGGCATCGTGAAGACGTGAATGCCCTTCTTGTCGAGCCTGAGCTTGTCGAACGCCGCGTCAGCGACGAGCAACGTGAGCGTCGAGTCGAGTCCGCCCGAAAGCCCGATCACGACCTGCGAGCACTTGATTGCCTTCAGGCGCTTCGTAAGGCCGGCGACTTGTGTCGCGAAGACCTTCGCGGGATTCATGACAAAGGGAACGACGCTCCCGTCCTTCGCGGGTTTCCCCAGATAGGCACGATGCGTCGCAAGTGAGCCAACTTCTTTTTTCATATCAACACTTAACCTTGAGCACGGATCATCCCTCTGATCCAAGGCCGAACCCCCGGCCTTTCGGTCGGGGGTTCTTTTTGTGTTACCCACCGCGCCCGAGGCGGGCGGCGATACGGGTAAATCGCGATTACATCGTCTCCGAGAGCTTCTTGATGAGCTGGTAGTTCTCCTTGAAGCCCTCTTCAGACTTCTGGAGCATCGCCATCGCCTTCTCCTCGCCGACCTTCTTGATCAGCTGCTTGAAGCGGTTCTCACCGAGTTCCTTCGAGACGGCGTTCTTCGCGAACGAGACCGTATCGGACTTGTCCTGCGAGTCGATCGTGAGCTTCTTCTCGGCGGCCTCCGGATTGTAACGCCACAGCGGGAAGTGGACGGACTCGACCGCCGCCTTCTGGTGCGCCGGACCCGTCTTCGTCGCGAGCCCCTGCTCAATGCAGTGCGCGTAGGCGATGATGAGCGCCGGACCGTTGTAGTTCTCGGCCTCGTTAAAGGCCTTTACCGTCGCGGCCGGGTTGGTGCCCATCGAGACATACGCGATGTAGACGTTCTTGTACTGCATCTGCATGAGACCCAGGTTCTTCTTGGCCTGAACCTTGCCCGACGCCGCGAACTTCGCGATCGCGCCAGTCGGCGTCGCCTTGGAAGCCTGGCCGCCCGTGTTGGAGTAGACCTCGGTGTCCATGACGAGGATCTTGATGTTCTTGCCCGAGGCGAGGACGTGGTCAAGACCGCCGTAGCCGATGTCGTAGGCCCAGCCGTCACCGCCAAGCACCCAGACCGACTTGCGGACGAGGTTGTCGGCAACCGCGAGGAGCTGCGCACAGGTCGAGCAACCCGCCGCCTTGCCGGCCGCGCAGTAGCCCTTGAGTTCCGCGACGAGCGCACGCATCTCCTCGACGCCCACACCCTTCGTGTCGAACTGATCGACCTTCTGGATCTTTTCGAGGCACGCCTTCATCTCGGCCGGCGTCTTCTCGTTGGCGAGAGCCTTGGCGACGAGCTCGAACGCATAGGCCTGGAGCTTGTCGGATGACACGCGCATGCCCATACCGAACTGGGCGTTATCCTCGAAGAGCGAGTTCGACCACGCCGGGCCGCGGCCGTCGGCGCGCTGGCAGTACGGGGTCGTCGGCAGGTTGCCGCCGTAGATCGACGAGCAGCCGGTCGCGTTCGCAATGAGGAGGCGGTCACCGCAGAGCTGGGTGAGGAGCTTGACGTACGGCGTTTCGCCGCAGCCCGCGCAGGCGCCGGAGAACTCGAACAGCGGACGCTTGAGCTGGACATCAAGCAGAATCTTGGTATCGAGCTTCGCGGGATCGACGTCGGGAATCGACAAGAAGTGCTTCCAGTTGGCCGCCTCCTGCTGACGCAGCGGAATCTGCGGCACCATCTTGAGGGCGGGCTTGGGGTTGGGCTCCATCTTGACCGAACCATCGGCCTGTTTGACGGCCTTCGGCTTGGACATCGGGCACTGCACCACACAAAGCTCGCAGCCCATGCAGTCTTCGGGAGCGACCTGCACCGTCACCTTCGCGCCGAGAGCCTTGATCTTCGGCGTCTTGGCGTCGGCACTCTTGAACGCGGCGGGCGCGCCGGCGAGAGCACTCTCGTTGTAAACCTTGATGCGGATGGCCGCGTGCGAGCAGATTGCCGTGCAGTTCGCGCACTGGATGCAGGCGGTCGGATCCCACTGCGGGATGAACTGCGCAACGTTGCGCTTCTCCCACTGGGTCGTCGCCGTCGGCCACGTGCCGTCGTCCGGAATCTGGCTGACGGTAAGCTCGTTGCCCTTCTGCGCGATCATCTTCGCCGTGACGTTCTTGATGAAGTCGGGCGCCTCGGCCGAGACGGCCGCCGGCATCTTCGCGACCTTCGCCGAAGGCGCGGCCGGATACTTGACTTCCTCAATCGCGGCCGAAGCAGCCTCGATGCACTTGTGGTTCATCGCGACGACTTCATCGCCCTTCTTGGCGTACGCCTTCGTCGCGTAGTCCTTGAGGACCTGGATCGGGTCGAGAACCGTGCCATCGGCCTTCTTGAGCGTGATGCCCGAGAGCTTGAAGAACGCGGTCTGGAGCACCGTGTTGGTGCGTGTGCCCATGCCGTTCTCAAGGGCGATCTTCGCGGCGTTGATCACGTAGAACTTGATCTGCTTGGCGATGATGGCCTCTTCGACCTCGACCGGCATGTGGTCCCAGATCTCGGCGGCCGAATACGGCGAGGCGAGAAGGAAGACCGAACCCGGCTTCGCGGCCTTGAGCATGTCGTACTTCTCGAGGTACGGGAAGCAGTGGCACGCCGTGAAGTCGGCCGTGTTGATGAAGTAGGGGCTGCGAATCATGTCGGAACCGAAGCGGAGGTGCGAGATCGTCACGCCGCCGGACTTCTTCGAGTCGTACTCGAAGTAACCCTGCGCGTAGTTCTCCGTGTAGTTGCCGATGATCTTGATGGAGTTCTTGTTCGCACCGACCGTGCCGTCAGCGCCAAGGCCCCAGAACATGCACTCCTTGCGGTCGCCCTTCGGAACGACGAAGCTCTCGTCGCCGAGGATGTACTGCGCGTTCGGCGTGCCGTCGTCGACGATGCCTACGACGAAGCGGTCCTTCGGCTGAGCCTCGGTCATGTTCTTGAAGATGTTCGCGCACATGTTCGGCGTGAAGTCCTTCGAGCCGATGCCGTAGCGGCCGGCGAGGATCTTCGGATACGCGAAGGTGACGAGGCCCTGCTGCTTGGCCTGACCGATCGCCGCGCATGCGTCGAGGTAAAGCGGATCGCCGATGGCGCCCGGCTCCTTCGTGCGGTCGAGGACCGTGATGACCTTGACGGTCGCCGGGATCGCCTGGACGAAGTCCTTCATCGAGAACGGACGGTAGAGGTGCACCTTGACGAGGCCGACCTTCTTGCCTTCCTTGACGAGCGCGTCAACGGTCTCGTGCAGCGTGTCGCAGCCCGAGCCCATCGCAATCGCGACGTACTCCGCGTCCGGCGCGCCGACGTAGTCGTAGAGCTTGTACGCGCGGCCCGTGAGCTTCGCGAGCTTGTCCATGTACTTCTGGACGATCGCGGGCGTGGCCTGGTAGTACTTCTCGCAGCTCTCGCGGCCCTGGAAGTTGATGTCGGGGTTCTGCGCCGTACCGCGCATCGTCGGATGCTCCGGATCGAGCGCGCGCTTGCGGAAGTCTTCGACGAACTTGTCGTCGATCATCTCGCGGATGACTTCGGTCGGGATCTCGTCGATCTTCTGGACCTCGTGCGACGTGCGGAAGCCGTCGAAGAAGTGCATGAACGGAACCTTCGCCTCGAGCGTGGACGCATGGGCGACCATCGCCATGTCGTGGGCTTCCTGAACCGAGTTGGAGCAGAGCATCGCGAAGCCGGTCTGACGGCACGCCATGACATCGCCCTGGTCGCCGAAGATGCAGAGGCCCTGGCACGCGAGCGAGCGGGCCGAGACGTGGAAGACGGTCGGGCAGAGTTCGCCGGCGATCTTGTACATGTTCGGGATCATGAGGAGGAGGCCCTGCGACGCGGTGAACGTCGTCGTGAGCGAACCCGTCGTCAGCGAGCCGTGCACCGCACCGGCCGCGCCGCCTTCAGATTCCATCTCGACGATCGAGGGGACCGTGCCCCAGAGGTTCGTCTTGCACGCCGACGCGAGTTCGTCGCACGTTTCCGCCATCGGCGAGGACGGCGTAATCGGGTAGATCGCCGCGACTTCCGAGCACGCGAACGCGATCTGAGCGGCCGCGGTATTACCGTCGACCATGATCTTCTTTGCCATGTACCTGTTCCTTTTTCGGGTTAGAGTATACTATGCGAAAATTTATTCCGTTATTATAACATTTCTCTGAGGGTGATTCAATGGCCTATGCCCTCTGGTGTTTACCCATTTTTCGCCCTCTCGCGGGCATGAGGCTGCTCAAGCCGAGATTTTAACTCCGATACAGACACGAAAACGCATCTCACCCTTTATTTATCGGGGTGAAACGCACTTCGCCGCCGCTGATGATGCCAATATTACTCTCATCTCCTTGGGCCCAAGTGTGACGGTCTTACCGTCGACTTCAACGGTACGTGACAACACACAATCGGTATTGAGAAGATAGGTCGTGCCGTCCGGATAGACGGACCAGTTGACGTAGCGTACGTCCGGACCCTGCACGCGCGTCGTCCCCTCGACCTCCTTCGCCAGCGCCGCGCAGACGGCGAGATGGAAGTCGGCCTTGTCGTTGCGACACCCGGGATACCCCCACGCTAGGTTGAGGTAGACCCAGCCTGCCCCCATCACCCGCTTGCGAATAAGAAGCGGACGCTTGCCCATCGTCGCCAAGACCTCCCAGGTGGCGTCAAGCTCGACGTCGGCCATTCTGAACTTCTGCGAGAGATGCGCCGGATAAAGCGGTGAGATCAGAATGTCCTCCACCACCGACGCCCCCGTCACCTTCAAGCCACGCGGCAAACCGACAAGATCTTCCGCCGTAAAATTCTCGCCTTCCCGGTCGACGCGCGAGGAGAACTGTGCAAGCGTCGCGTACAACGTACCGCCCGCCGCACAATACTCGTGGCAGACCTTGTAGGAAAGGTTCGAGGTCATTGTATTCCAGCCACCGAGAATGATCAGCTTGTAGTCGGCGAGTTTCTTCGGATCGAGCGTCTCGTCGAGCGCGACGACGTCGACCTGGCCGTATGGCGTACCGCCGAGCCAGCCGTTGGCATAGGGCTTCAGCGCATCGGTGGGTCGCGGCCAGAAGAGATCCTGCACGGCATTCCACGTCTCCTCGCTCTTGCCGCAGCGCCAGTTCGCGTTCGTCGCGGCAAGATGGTGCTGCCCGAACGTCGCGAAGATGTCAAACGTCATGCCGACATACCCGTCGCAATTGCCGAGCGCGACGGCCATCGGGACGCGCGGCATCCCCTTCGCGCGCGGATGCGCCTTCGTCCACTGGTAGAAGTCCTTCATCGTCCGGCGATACGCCTGCGGCACGGGATCGTCATAGAACTGCTTCTCGGTCTTGTACTCGCGCATCGTGGCGTCCAGCGGCGTGTACGGATGCGCCTGGGTCGTCTGGGAGCCCGACTCCAAGACCATCATTGACGTCCCCATGACCCACATTTCCTTGAGGCCGACCTCGAGCGAATCCATCTTCTGCGCCACCGTGTAAGGAAGTCGCGGCCAGGCCGTCTGCCACTCGTGCGCGAGCCACGCGCTCCACCAGTTGCGGTCCCACCGCTTCGCCGCGCCGCGCGCCTCGGCCGTCGCATAGCCGATGTTGCCGCAGCCGACGGCGTACATCTCGTTGCAGATGTAGTCCACCCCCGCTTCAAGCTCGTACGTGGCGAGGGGCGAACCCGAGGTCGAGAAGACGTACGGTTCGCGTTCGTCTGCGGGACGCGCCAACTGCGTCTTCTTCGGCGCGGACATCATCTCGCCGACGAACCAGTCGCGCGCCTCTCGGAGATTCGAGAGCTTCGGCCAGTGCGGGGCATAGCTCTTCTCGTCCTGATAAAGGAACCCCGCGTACTCGCCGAGATTGTTGCCAAGATAGAGATCGCCCCAGACCTCCTTCAGCTGTTTCGTCCGCGGACCGTCCTGATCACCGTAGATGGTCATCACATGCACGCGGTTGGAGACGGCCCAATCGTACCAGTCGCGCCCCAGTTTCTCGGGCAGCAGGTTCTCCGATTTCGTCCACTGCACCCAGAGATTGCATTCGTCGTTCGTCATCAGCTCGCGATACTCGGGACTCATCCCGTACCCCGTCGTCCCGACAAGGATCTCCCCGTCCGCAATCGGTGCGGTCAGCGCCAACAAGCAAAGCGATGCAATCATTTTCGAACTTCCTTGATTTCGCCCGGTGCGAGCGTCAGTTCATGAGACGCGACTTTCGTCATCCAGCGGAAGGTCCGCGGATGGCGCGTGTCGACATTGAGGAAATAAATCATATTCGGATACACGGCGTAGGTGATTGAGCTCAGCGTCTCGGCATCCGCCTCAATCGTCACCGTCTGCTTCACCGCGCGCGCCAACGCGACGATCTTCTCGCAATAGGCTTTCTTCGCTGCGGCGTCCGCCGCCGGGAAGTCGTGCGCCGTGAAGAGGAAATAACGACCCTTGCCGATCTTCTTCTCGATGAAATCGCCGGGCTTGCCTTCGGGCGGAAGGAAGCCGAAGAGCGGAAGGAGGTCCTTGTCCGTATAGGTCTTGTAGTCGCGGTCGATGCGCGTCGTGAGTTCGGGACGGGACATCACCAGCGTTCCGCCCTGACGCACGTAGCGCTCGAGCACGTCCTTCGCCTGGGGCGTCATCGTGTTCCAACCGCCGAAGACCAGAAGGTCGTAGCGTCTGAGATCCGCAAGCGCGATGTCGTCATCGACGTTCACGACGTCCACCTGTCCGAACGGCGTGCCTGCAAGCCAGCGGTTCGCAAACGGTTCGACCGCCTTGGGCGCCAGCGGAAAGAAGAGGTCCTCTAGCGCGCACTGCGTGTGCTCCGGCGCCCCGTACTGCCAAAGCGGCGCATTCGTCGCCGCGTTCGCATGTTGCGCCCAGATCGCGAAGCCGCCGTTCATCCCGAGATAGGCGTCGAGGTTGCCGAGCGCCATCGCGATCTTTGTCTCGGGCGTTCCCGTGTCGCGCGGATGCGCCTTCACATAGTCGTAGAACTTCTTCGTCACCTCGCGGTAGCGCCGCGCGACCTCGCCGTCATAGCCTTCCTTCGCGCGCTCTTCCTTGGGCTGACCTGGGTAGGACGCCGTGTACTGCCACGCCTGCGTGCCCTGGGCGCCGGACTCGAGGACGATGATCGACGTCCCCATCACGTACTCCTGCAGGTAGCCGACATAGCACGAGTCGTACTTCTGGTCCGTATGATACGGGATTCCCGTCGTCTGCCATTCGTGCGCGTTCCACGCGCACCAGTACTCGGGCTTCCACTTGCGCGCCGCCCCGCGGGCCTCGGACGTCGTGTGCGCGAGATTCTGCGCTCCGATCGCCCACTGCTCGTTGCAGATGAAGTCGATGCCGCCCGCGAGTTCGTAACACGAAAGCGCCGCGCCGCACGTCGAGAAGGAATACGGAAAGCGTCCCATCCAGCCCGTCGGCACGGCGTGGATGAAGCGGTTCACAAGATGGTCCTTCGACTGCTGCAGATTCCGGTCGTTCGGAATCGACTTCGGACGGCAGTTGTCGTCCTGGTAGAGATAGCTCGCGTACTCGCCGATGTTGTTGCCGAGATAGCGCGCGCCGTAGAGACCCCTGAGCTTCGCCTGAAGATCTTGGCTGTCGCCGCCGTAGATGCTCATGGACCAGAGCGGACGGCTCTTCACCATCTCGCGCCATTGCCCCTGCAGATCCTCCGGCAACTTCTCGCCAAGCGTCTTCCCGGCAGAATGCCAGCCGACATAGAGATTGCAAAGGTCGTTCGTGAGGATGTCCGTCGCAAGGTCCGTCGCGTCCCCATAGCCGCACTGCCCGACGAGGACCGTCTCGTTCGGGGCGGGCGGACGCTTTGGTGTCGCCGTCTTGCGGATGACGATGTTCGTGCGGTACGTGTCGCCGTGGATGTCCTTGATCGCCGCCTGCACGGTCCACGGGCCCTTCCCCGCCGGGAACCGCTTGCGGAAGAGCGGATCCGTCGCACGCGCCGTCAGGACCTTCGTCTCGCTCTCGGCATCGGGATTCGGATAGCGGAAGCCAAGCTCCTTGATCGACTCCTTGAAATGATCGGCGGAAATGTAGTAGCAACGGTTGTGGTCGTCCGTCTCGACGCGGAACGTGTACCGCGCGGGGAAATTCTTCGGCAACTTCTTCACGCGCGTGACGTCCTTTTCCGATCCGCCCGCGACCTGCAGCACGCCCGGCGCGAAGTCGCCGTCCCAGAAGAGGAAGACCTTGCCACCCTTCAGTTCGACCGTGACGTCCTTCACCGGACCGCCCAGCCACAGTTCGCCGCTGGGTTCGACGACGATCTTGAGCTTGTTGCCGTACTTGCATTCGGCGACGTTGACACCGCGCAGGAGCGTCGCCTTGCCGGCAATGCGCCACTCGTTGTCCTTCATCGCGCCGGCGAGGACGAAGCGTCCGACGTCCGCAAACCACTCCGCACCCTTGGGAACGGTGATCTTCGTGTGGTCCATCGACCAGTCGCGGACCTCGAACCGCAGCTTCGCGCCGGGCGCGAGGTCGATCCTCCGCGTGCGCGCATCGCCCGCTCCGGTGGCGAGATGCGCGTCGGGGCCGATCGAGAGCGAGGCGCCCGGACCGATCACCGTGTCGCCGCCACGCATGTGGTAGCGCTTCGTCACGCGAAGGTGTCCGTTCGAGACGACGGTCTTGAGTCCGTTCCACTCCTTCTGTTCAATCTCCGCAACCTCGACCGTCTTCCCCTTCAGGTCGAGGATGTCGTGCTGATGTCCGTCGAACGGTTCGGCTTGAACCAGGCCCCCTGCTAACACCAGCGCCGTCAGAAACGAAGTCTTCATTCGATTGTCACCTTTCCAAGTGTAAAGAGTCTGTTGTCGGCATCCCACAGGCCGGGATTCGCAAAACGCAGCCCTGACAGCTGAATCGTCGCATCCTTTGTCCCGCGCGGCAGATCTGCCGGCACCGTGAAGTCGATCGCCACGCGCTTGCGCGAGCCGGACGGGATCACCAGATTCGCCGTGGGAACGACCCGCTCGCTACGTTGTCCGCACGCAAGGCGCAGTTCCAGCTTCGGGGGACGCAGCATCTCGCCGAAGCCCGTGTTCTCGATGTCGAGCGCCAGGCGCACCTTCGCACCGGGACGGATCGCCTTCGGCAGGCGCAGGTCACGGATCACATACCGATAGCCCATGTGATCGAGGACGAATTTCGCCATGGACTGTCCGTCGTACTCGTGAAGGTCGGGCATTCCGTCAAACCGCCACTTCGCGGAATCGAATTTCACCTCGTTGAAATAGCCCGCGAGGGTGTGTCCCTTCTCCTGGAGGTTGCGGAGGTAATTGAGATGAACGGAATACCAGTCCTTGACGAGGTTCCACTTCTCAGGCTCCCAGAGATCGCGCGAGCGATGAAGGTTCTGATCGAGGAAGTCGCGCCCGATGTACGCGAGCTCCCCGCCGTAGGGATGGCGTACGCGCGGACCGAGCAGTTCGAGACTCCGTTCGCGCGTCCACTCGCCCGCCCAGGTGCCGTAGTCCCACCACGTGCCGAGATAGCCGTCATTGTACATCCCGAGCCGCATCTTGTCGCCGTCGAACCGCGCGAGAATGCCGGGATTGCGCACGAGAAGAGAAATCTCAGGGGGTAGCGTCTCGAGATACGCCGCGAGAATGCGGTTCATGTATTCCGGCTTGCAGTAGTCCGAGGAATGCATCTCGCCCCACGGACCGGCCACGCCCGCTTCAACAGCCATGACGACGTCGGGGAACTTCGCGATGATCGACGAGAGGTCGCGGATGTGTCCCAGCAAAATCTCAAAGTCGAACGGCTCGCAGCCGGGCTGTTCGCTCCAAGTATAACCCAAGCGAACAATCAGAGTTCCCCCCTGGCCTCTGGTTTCCGCCAGGAACCGTTCGACATCGTTTTTCACCGCCGCCGTGATCGGGATATCCGCCCCGCCCACGCGCTCGGGCGAGGGACGCTTCCTGCCCTGCTCGCGTCCACCGGAGAAGCGGCTCAGTTCCCAGAGGGACGAATGATAGCCGCCCTGACCGTGCCAATTCGGCATTCCCTCCGGTTTAAACGTCACCCAACCGCCCGGCGCAAGACCGCGTCCCGGATTCTCGACAATCGTCTCGCACCCGTCGACATACGCGATCTCGGGACAAAAATACTCCCCGGCGACAGCCATTCCGGCCATCAGTCCGACCAACGCAAAAACAAATCGACGTTCCATTGTCAACATCAACCTCCAACCTCAACCTTACAAATCCCCCAACGGCGTGCCCGGCGCAATCGGCGCGGACGAAACGACGAGCTTCACGAACTTCGACTTCTCGCCCGGCCGCGCCGTCACCTCAAGGACAAGGAGGCCCGCCGCAACATCCGATTCCGTCGCCTGCACCGAAGTTCCCTCGGCCACAAATTCGGCCCGAAGATCGTTCGTCACAAACGTCGTATAATACGCCCCCTTCACCGGCTTCGCCACCGTCAGAGAAAGTCCGAGTCCTTCACCCGTACTGCCGCCGCTCCCCGGCGGCAGCTTTGTCAGCGCAACCCCGCCCAACTCCGGCACCTTCAACTCGATCAGATCCTCGATCACGCTCCAATAGACACAATCAAACGAGCCAACCGCCTCGGTATTGTCGAAGGCCAGCGAAACGATCTGCTTGACGTCCGTCTGAAGGGCGAACGTCCCTAGGACGTCACCGTCCAGTGTCACCCGGGCCGTCGGCTTCTCCGACTGCAAATCAAAGACAACATCAAGCACCGCATTCGCCCCACTCGGCGTCCAATTCACCGTACTACTCGCGTTCTCGCGAGCAGCCCCGCCTTGCGCCAACCGCGTCCACCTCCCTTCGGACCACACGACCGGCACCACCTCGCCATCCTCCTCCACAAACGCGAAGCTGAACTTGCTGTTCACCTCGGCCGGATCAGGCAACGTCGCGAAGCCCTCGACCGGCACCGTACCGCGCCAGCGGATGAAGTGTCCGACTGGCGAAGTGAAGTCGGGACGAAACACGCGGCGCCCCGCCGTTGCGCCTTCCCACACGCCCCCCGTCACGCGCTCTTCTGTGCCGTCACGCGAAACCGCAAACCACACGTGCGCAAACGGACTCGCCGTATCGTTCTTGTCATACGTGAACGAGCAGAGACAATTCGCCTCTCGCGTTGCATCGTAGATGCCCTCGTTCGCAAACTTGAACGGAGCCGGCCCGACTTGCATCTGCAAGTAAACGCGATATTCGCCGGAGCGCATGTTTTCGGGCAGTTCGAACGGCATCGATGGCGCAAACGGGCAAGACGTCCGTGCAATCGTTTCGCCTGCCTCATCAACAATCATCACCTCAACTTGCGGCTCCCACAACGGCTCACCGAAGCCGGTGTTCTCGAGCGTCAGATCGAGGCGCGCCGTCTTCTCGCCGCGCTCGAGGCTGATGCCGCGCACGACGTAGCGCGCACCCGCATGATCCTCGGCGAACTGCATGAGGTCGACGCCCTCATACTCGTGAAGATCCGGCAGATACGGCGACGCGTAGTTCGCCGCCACAAACGGGATCGCCTTGAGCTTCTGGTAGATCGTCATCCCGGTCGAACGGAACGTCCGCAGGTAGGAGAGGTGCGTCCGGTACCATTCCTCGACGAGGTTGTGTTTCGCGGGATCGAAGAGATCGTCCGTGCCGTACTTCTGATAGACGTTCTCGTCAATCGTGGCGAATTCGCCGCCGTAGGGGACGTTGCCGCGGGACTCGAGGAAGGCGATGCCCTCGTCGCGTGTGAAGACGATCGTGCTGCCGCCGCCCCACGTGCCGTAGTCGCCGCCCGTGCCGAGGTAGCCGTCGTTGTAGAAGCCGATGCGCTTCCAGTCCGATTGGTTGTAGCTCGCGGCATTCGCGAAGAGTTCCGTCTTCGTCTTCGCGCCGAAGTAATGGACGATGTAGGAGCAGGACCGGATGAGAAGACGCACGTCCTCCGGCGTATTGCGAAGCCAGGTCTCGATGATGCGGTTCGAGTATTCCGCGCCCGTATAGCGCGAGGTGTGCATCTCGCCGTAGGCGCCGATGATGCCGCATTCGACTGCGGGAATGACGTCCGCATATTCCGTGACGAGTTCCGCGAGCTGGCGGATGTGAACGAGGATCATCTCAAAGTCGTCCGGCTCGCAGCCGCCGTGTCCATCCGACGTGTAGGCGAAGCGCGGGATCACCGTGCCGCGATTCGCGCGGCAACTGGCAAACGCGTCACGAACGGACTGGAGCGCGACGGCGTTGAGCGGAATATCCTTGTCGCCGCAATACTTCTTGACGTAATTCGCGTAGTTCGCCTGATCGTTGTCGTAGACGTAGCCCTTTGAGAACTGCTGCAACGACCAGAGCTTCGTCTGGTTTGGCTTCTTGAGTTCGACCTTGACATACTGATTGGTCGAGAGCGTCGACCAACCACCCCCGGCGAGTCCCCCGCCGGGGTTGTCGAGCGTCTGACATCCATCCTCGAATGAGCAAACGCCCGTCACAATAGCCAGAACAAGGCTGGCAGTCATACCCGCCTCTTACCGGAAGTAAACAGCGAAACCGTTATTGCGCTTAAGGCCGTAGGTCGTCACACCTTCAGCATCCGTCTCCGTCACGATCTTCCAATACCCGCCCTTCAGCTTCGGAAGCGCCGCACCCTTCGCGATCGTGCCGAGCGGATAGACCGTCTTACCGGGATTAAAGGTCTCGGAAACGGCGATAATCAACTTGCCATCACCCGTAAAGCCCTTGCCCGTCACGTTGAGCACATCCAACATCCCCGCCGGCGCGTCCTCCGCGAAGCGAAGCTCATAGTCCTCGGCCACATTGATTTCGCCGAAGGTCAGCGTCACACCATCCTCGGCCATCTTCACATGGCTGTCGAGAACCAGTGTCGCCCCTGTCCAGTCGAGGCCCACGCTGTCGTTTGCGGCGAACGTCATCGTTGTCGCATTCGTCTCGGTCTCTTCGACCGGCGGAACAACCTTGACCGAGCCGGTGAAGCCGTCACTGCCGTTCATCAGAAGGACATTGAATTTCTTGTCCGTAAGGTTGGCGATCTCAACATCACCCGCACCCGAGAACTGGCCGAGGAAGACGACATCCTTCATTCCAACCGTGTTGCCGTTCAGCGCATCCTTCGACACGAAGCGCGCCTTCGCGCCCTCGGCAATGTCGATCGTCGCGCCGCTGTAGAGCATGTACTCTTCGCCGCTATCGAGCTTCAGTTCTCCGGTGGTTTCATCCTCGACATACTTTGTGTTC
The DNA here is from genome assembly GCA_945834475.1 of uncultured Verrucomicrobiota bacterium. GTDB lineage: Bacteria > Verrucomicrobiota > Kiritimatiellia > RFP12 > UBA1067 > UBA1067. The sequence continues at coordinate 17,229 of CAMAHK010000017.1, read as the reverse complement.
GGCTTGCCAACGACCAGGTCGCTCGTGCCGTTCGCGATGGCAATCTTCGCGCCATGATCGGCGAAGACGCGGCGCGTGTTGATCGACGCCCCGTTCTTGAGCGTGACGACCGTGCGGTTGTCTTCCGACGTGTTCAGGAGGAAGCTCGAGTTGTTCGTCGACTCGATCATCACGCCCGTTCCCTCGCCGTCGAAGGTGACGCTGGCCGCTTCGCCAATCGACACGTCAACCCACATGCCGGCGAAGCGATGCTGACGCGTCAGCTTCGCGCCGTTAATGAATTCGAGCTGCGCACCGCCGCCGATCGTGAGATCATAGCACGCCTCGAGGTCCGTCGCATCCCAGATCATCTTGAACGTTTCGTCCGTGGGATTGTGCTGACCGATGTACTTCGACATCCAGTCCGCCCAACCCCAGTTCACGAACGGCGAGTTCTTGATTGTGATGTCGCCGATCACCTTCACGCGACCCGTAGCAGCCGGACGCACAAAGCTGAGCGTACGGATGCCGTTGTTCTGATCGCCCGGGAATTCAAAGCGCGCGTCCTCGGCCTTGAACGCGAAGTAGGCCGTCTCCCCGCTGTTCGCATAACCGAAGATGATCTCGCCGTGTTCGCCGCTCGACTTGACGAGACCGTAGATCTCCATGTCGACGTTGCGGAATTTCGTGTTCGTCGGAATGACGAGCGTCGCATCCTTCTCGACGACGAGCTTCGCCATCGAGACGAATTCGCCGGACTCGTTTTCCTTGTTCGCGCAGAGGAACGAGGTCGGTAGCGTCAGCGTCGCGCCCGCCTTGACGATGAGCTTCGAGCTGCCGTCGATCGTGAGCGGAGGAAGCGTATCGGTGTCGGCGTTGATGACGAGCGTCGCGCCGCCCTTCACATCGATGGAGGCGAACTGCGGGAGCGTCTGCTCCGCATTGATCTCGGCCGTGACGCCTTCACCGAGAATCGTCACTTCCTTGCCGGTCGGCACCTTGCCGCCTTCCCAAGCCGACGCGTCACCGAGATTCGTCGACTTGTCGCCATTGGAAATGAAGTTGTAGCTCAGCGCCGCCGGAGTGATGTAGACGTTGACCGTCTCATCCTCACCCTCCGCGACCAGCGTCCACTTCTCCGACGTAGTCGGGAGCGTCACACCCTTCGGCGCCGTCCCGAGCAGCCACTTGTCCGTCGGCTTTGGCTCATAACCGTCCTGCATGGCAAAAAGGAGCGTCGCCTCGCCGGACCAGCCTTCGCCCGTGATGTTGATCGTATCGTTCTTGAGTCCTTCCTTGCCCCAGAGACGAACGGTGAAGTCCTTGTCGAGCTGCACCGCACCGAAGGTCACCGTCGAGGGCTTCGCGTCGAAGCCGGTGTGATCCTGATCGACCGGCACGAAATCGACTTTACCGTTGAGGACCACCTTGCCGGCCCAATTCGCCCCGTTCGCGAAGTGAACGAGGACGTTCTTCGCCGGATCAACCGAGAGCGTACCCGTGCAGGTGTTGTTGTCGCAGACAATCGTCGGCTGCATCGTCTGACTCGAGCGCTCACTCGTGAAAGAGAGGTTGCCCGCTCCCGTAAACGGGGCTTCCATGATGAAATACGTGTACGTGTCGTTATTGCTCGAGTAGAGGCCTTCTTTTACGCACTTGAACGTCAGCGTCTTACCTTCCTGCAGTTTAACGGCAGTCATCCTATTAAAGAGGTGTGAACGGTTTCCCCAGCCCCACCAATACGCCTTCGTGAACTCGAAGGTCGCGTCGGCGAAGCTGATCGCACCCTTGTTGAGTCCATCCGCCTTGTACCAGTGCGCCGTACCACCGTCGAGGAATTCAATGCCAACGAAATCCTTTTCATCCGGATTGAGCTGGATGACGCCATCAGTGGTATTGCCATTGACGCGCGTCACACCCGCGTAGATCGAAGCGCCTTCGCCCACCGTGATCTTGCCTTGCTGCTGGACGACGATGTTGTACATCGATTCGTTCGTATCGCCTTCGCTGTGACGCTTGCGCAGGAGACGCGAACCTTCGAGGACGAGATTCGCCGCACCGGCGACAACCGTTTCCGCGCCGATGTTGAGATCGGTCCCGACCGCCTTGACCGTGAACGGTTTGTCCGTCGGATTGTTGAGACCGAACGCCATGCCGTCCAGCTTGTTGTAGGTAAGCGTCGTCTTGTTGAGGACGATCGGATCATCGACCACAACCGTGCCGCCCTTCTCCGGACAGACGAACTCGAGGCGCGAACCGTTCTCCGAACCGGACGCGTTCTGCGCCGTGATCGTGGCGCCGTCCGCCGTCATCGCGAACTTCGCCGTCACGCCGTTCTTCGCGTAACCGAAGACGAGCTTACCGTCCGAAGTCGCGACGAGCGAGCCCTTGAGATCGAGATTCACGTTCGCGAACTTCGTGTTGCCCGGAACCTTCAGCGTCACACCAGCGGGGACCGTAATCTCATTGAGCGCGCCGTCTTTGCCGAGCACGCCGGAAATTCCCTTGAGTTCCGCCGCCTGCACGAGGACGAGCTTCGCCCCCGAAACAAGTGTCAGGGGGCACGGCACGACCGTGTCGGCACAATCGAGCTTCAGGGTCGCGCCCGCGCCAACCGTGAGTCCGCTAAACGCCGGGATCGCCGAATCGGTATCGGAAACGACGACCGTCACGCCTTCGCCCACGACCTGCGCCGGCATACCAGCAGCCGGCACCGCACCGGTCGACCAGCCGTTCGGATCGTTGATGTTCGTCACCGTCGTCGAGTTGAACTTCACTTCGCTCGCCGACATTTTGAGCGCCGTGCCGTCGATTGTCGTATTGACGCCGGTCGTCGCAAGGCTCGCCTTCGCCGCCGCGAGAACGTCCGCGTTCGCACTCGTGAGAATCGTGTCACCGACCGAAAAGACGGCCGAATCAATCGTGTAGTTGACGTCCGAGCAGACTTCCGCCGCAAAGGTAAAGCCCTTCTCCGCGATCTCGACCGTCACCGGCGAGGCGCTGCGGACACTACCCGCAAACGTCTGGTTCGGCGCGGCAATGCGTATCGTGCCGCCCCAGAGGTAGACGTTCGGCGGCATGTTGCCGTCAAAGACCATCGTGCCCGCGCCGGACTTCGTGACGACCGAGCCGTCACTGTAGGCAATCGTCCCCATCTCGATCTTCTTGCCTTCGGCGACTTCAAAGTTGACTTGATTCGACAAGTGGATCGTATCCACTTCAAACGCAGCATCGCCCGTCACGTTGATCGTACCACCCTCGAGTGAGATCGTGAGCAGGGCCTTGCTCGCGACATTCTTGTTTGAGATCTTACCACCTAGATTGAGCGTGCCGGCGAGCTGCTCAAAACTCGTCGTGTAATGATTGTCGCCACCTCCGCGAACCCAGACGAGCCCTTGAGGAAGATTGAGCGTGCCGTTGTTCTTGAGGTAGTTGTCCGACTGGAAGGACCCCGTGTGCCCGCCCCAGTTCGTCGTGTCGATCGTGGCCGTGCCGCCCTCTTCGATGTCGAACTGCCAGTGGTAGCCGTAGAACTTGCCGGCGAAGTTCCAGGTGCCGCCGTTCTTGACGACGAGCTTGCGGATGCCGGCATCGCCGACGGCCGGCGTGAAGGACATCGCAGACGGCATCGTCAGGATGCCGCCCGCGTCAACGGTGATCTTACCGCTGTGCGTTGAAACGGAATTCAGGAACTCGAGCTCGCCATTCCGCAGCGAAAGATCCCAAGAATTCCAATCGCCATTCGGATTCCACGAATCAAGCTGATGCTTCTGTCCTGCGAGATCGAACGCATAGTTCTGCGTGGGGGAAAGGCTGTCCCCGCTTCCCGGCAACATCGTCGCCGCACTCCCCTCCGCCGACTCGGTCGACCAATTCGACAGCGCGGTATAGTCCCCATACTCGCTCGCACCGCCCTTCCAATAGTAAGTCGCTGCGGAACCGCACAGCGAAACCAATGCTGAACCCAAGACGATCAGTCGTTTCATATGATTTACCCCCGTATTGTTGCTCTTATGATACCACTCAACAATTGAGTTGTCAACGTTGGGGCTTACTCGTTTTACCTTTCATTAGCCTTTTCCTTTCTAAAAAGCTCATCTGTTAAATCTTGAGCCGGTACGCGTTCGAGGAGTTCGGACGGCGCGCAACCGAGGGCCGTCGCCAGCGACAGAAAGGTCTCGGCACGAGCAGAGTTGATATCCCGCACGCGCTGCTCATACTGTTCGATGCGGCGGGACGGCACTTGCGCCAGCGCCCCGAGCTGATTGCGCGTCAACCCGCACGCCTTGCGAAGTTCAACCAGGTATTCATTTTTCCAATACTCCTTTGATCGTGTCGACGAATTCGTCGCGGACTTCCGCCTCGGCGGCGAAGGTCGGCCAGTTTCGAATGGCGTCGCGGACCCGGTCGACGATCGCCTTGACCTTCTTCGGCTTCACACCTGCGGCCTTGGCCGCTTCAAGGAAATCCTCGTCGGTGATCCCGTCGCGCTTGCCGTTGATACTCATCTGATGGCGGCTCGTCCAGTCACCCGTCGGATTGTAGGCGTATGAGACGTCATACGCCGGCGCGAGTTTCCACTCGCCCTGCTTGTCCATCAGGAACGAGATGTTCTTCACATGATCGTCGCAATTCCACGCGAGCACATTGAAAACCATCCGCCGAAACAGCTCCTCTTCGGCCCGCACGTCCCGCACGATCCGCCGCGCGACCTCAAAGGCCTCTTCGTAAGAATAGAGAAGCGGATTGTTGAAATCCATATGCGCCAAAGCCCCCAGCGTCTGCAGATGCAGACGTCCACCATCAGGCGTTCGATCAAAACGTCGCGTCATGAAATGGCGCTTGTTCCAGAGTCGGCACTCCGTCATCTCAAGCCCCGCCGCCTTGGCCATCAGATGATAGGCATACTCGACACGGCCATAGCCCCACTTGTCATCGCCCTCCTTGTCGCCGTTGCCAGTCAGTCCGTCGAACTTGATCAGCCAATAGCTGTATTCGGGAGGCAGCTTGATCTGCCCCGACCTCACCTCGCCTGTCACCTCGTTCCAGCCAATCAAGGCCTTAGCACGGGCACCGCCTGCAGAAGAGCCGACCTTGAGAATAGCCCCGTACCGATTCATTCCTTCCTTCAGTTCGGCGCGCGCCGTCTCGCGAGACTTCAGAACATCATCCGCCAGCCGCGAGAGTTCGTCCACATTCAACTGGTCAACGGCATCGCCATCCTTCAGCAAAGACGGACGGTATTCGAGCGCCCCCATACCGCGCGTTCCCGTATACGCCAGACGATCCAGACTGTTCAACTCGTCCGCACGCCGACCTTCCTCCTGCAGCCACGCGGCAATCACCTTGTTGCCGAACTTGTCCGGCAGGGAATCCGCCAACAGACCGGGCAGGCCCTTGAAGGAAACGATCGGCAACTCCGGAAACCGATACGTCATCGCATTGAGCGGCATCCGGAGCGGCGAAAGCTCAATCCCAAGATCAAGGATCTCAGGCGAATACTGGAATCGCGCAATCGGATCGTCCGGCTCCATGACAACCGAGCCAACCTTCGTCCCCCACAAAATCACATCAACGGCTCTCAGCATTTCTTACCTCTCGATCTTTGTTCCATCGCCCCACGTCTTGGTGACGGTCCCCGTCTTCTTCCGCGTCCTCACTTGCGTCGGGAAACGCTGACGCCGTAGCTCTTGATCGGCAATTTGTAGCGGCGAATATTCCTGGGACGGCAACGCCGCCTCCAACGCATGGAGCAAGCGGAGCGTTCGTAAGACCGGAATCAGGGTCGCCAACTTGGTGCTTCCCTCGCCGCGTTCTAACCGTATCACCGCCACCCGAGAGACACCGCTGCACTTCGCTACCTCGTCCTGCTTCAAGCCCGACGCAACGCGCACCTGGCGAATGCGCTCGCCAAGCTCCCTCAATACCGCTTGCGTACCCAGACTGTCATCTATTTTCATGTTCCGAAAACAATACTTGTAGTCTTATTATTCGACTTCATGTGCCGAAATCAGAACATATTAAACCAAATATTCCCCGCCGTGTCAATCGGCATTCAACTTTAACCCTTCGAGGAGCGCTCTCTTCCGGGTGAAGGTCCCCGGCTGGCACATAATAATAGCCAGCCTCCGTAGGGGTAAAGACAGAAAACCTGTGAACATCAATGTCTGCGGCTGAAAACAACAGCCGAGAATGTTGCCGTAAACGGCGCGACGAGCACAAGGCCGAAGCTACCGACAAGCGTCTTGACGAGTTCTGCTGAGACGAGTGTTGAATTGAGAAAATCAAGCGGATGCGTTCCCTGTGCCGCAAAAGCCATGAGGAGCGTCAGGTAGCCGCCGGAATAGGCAAGGAGTAGCGTCGTCGTCATCGTCCCGACCACGGCTCGCCCCATGCGAAGGCCCGAGCCGAGCAAGGGACGGAACCCAAGCGTCGGATTGTGGAACTTCACTTCCGCGACACCGGCGGCGATATCCATCGCCAGATCCATTACGGCACCCGACGAAGCCAGAACGATCGCGCCGAAGAAGACATCCTGCAGATCGAGAAAGGAATAGCCCGAATAGAGGAGCGTCTGCGCGAACGGCATCGTCGCGCCATTGACATGCATAAGCCGTCCGAAAACATGCGCCAGCGCCAGCGAAGAAACGACGCCCAGAAGCGAGCCGAGGGTCGCCGCCAGGCACTTCTTCGTCCAGCCGGCGACGAGAACCATGATGACCACCGTCAGCACGGCCACCGTCATGAACGCAATGCCGGACGCCGATCCTCCGCGCAGCGTCAGCGGAATCAGGATCTTCCAGACGGCAAGACAACTGAACGCGAAACTAAAGAGCGCCTTGAGTCCGGTGAGTCCCCCGAACGCCACGAGCAACACGGCGAATCCCGCAAACAGGACGCTTCCCCAGCCGAGCCGCCAGTGATCGCGCGCGACGAGAACATCGTCGGCAGCCACGCCTTCGGGCACGATGACGAGCGCCGTATCCCCGACGGCGAACTTCTTATCAAGATCCATCTGGGCCCGAAGCTCGTTCTCGGCGGAAAACTCGCGTCCGTCCGCAAGACGAACCCGCAGCCGTTGCGTCCCGAACTCAATGAGTCCATGAAGCGCCACGCCGCTGTCGTCAACGGACAGAACTTCCGCCCGCTGCGCCTGCCGTCCGTCCGAGGTCAGGGTCTTTACCGTCGGAAGGCAACAGAGGCAGGCGGAGAAGACGGCCAGAACAAGGACAACCCCCCAACGCTCGCCCGTCACCCTCATGTGCGTCCTACTTCTTGTAAAACGCCTTGATCTTCTTGGCAATGTCGGTGTTCTCAATGAAACCGACGAACTGCTCGGCGCAGCAACCCTTGGCCGTCGTCAACACGGGCATGGCCGTATGCGCCCCGGAGCTCCACCCGAGACCGCACTTGTGCGACATGACAATCCGGCACGCGCCACCGAACAGATAGCGCTTCTCGCCGTCGTATTTCGTGTTTTCCTCGACCTTCGACTTGTGAAACGCCACATCATGCTCGAACGCCGTCCGAAGTTCCTTCTCTTCAGCCGAGTGCAGGCGCATCGGATCATTGTTCTTGACGTCCGGGCCCTTGAACTTGAAGCCGAACGCCTCCGAAACCAGCGGCTTGATCTCGTCAAACGACAGGTTCGGGTTCTTCTCAAAGAGCTTTTTGACGCGAGACTCAAACGTACCCACGCTCATCGTCTGTTCGGAGAGGCGTTCGGGGAAGATCGCATAGCCCGTGCCGGCGAACCCCATCGAGAGTCCGCCCGTCTCGTGGTCGCCGGTCACAACGACCAGCGTCTCCTCGGGATGCTTTTTCTGGAAGGCCAGCGCGACCTTGACGGCCTTATCGAGCGCGAGTACCTCGCGAAGGTTCGTTGCGGCATCGTTCGCGTGTCCCGCCCAGTCGACGCGACCGCCTTCCGCCATCAGGAAGAAGCCCTTCTCGTTATCGAGCATCTCAATCGCCTTTGCGACGAGCTCGTCAAGGGACGGATCCTTGACCTCCGTGATGTCGATCGCATTGTCGAGCGCACCGTCACGGAAACGCGTCAGGATCTTGCCGTCGGACGGCTGGAGCGCCAAGAACTCATCACGCGTCTTGACGATCCGATAACCTTTTTGCGCCGCATAGTCATAGGCATTGCCGCAGTACTCGGAATGGGTCTTGTCGTCAAACCGGTTGTCGAGACCACCGCCGGCAAAATAATCAAAGCCGGAATTCGCAAGGTCAAGCGCGATGCCGTAGAGATCGCCACGGCTCTTGCGATGAGCGTAGAATCCTGCGGGGGTCGCGTGGGTAATCGTCACGGTCGAGACAATACCGACTTTCTTGCCGGCCTCCTGCGCGGCAACGGCACAGGAATAGACCGGCTTGCCCTCAGGGTCAACGCCCGAATAGTGGTTGTTCGTCTTCTCGCCGCAGGCAATCGCCGTCGCCGCCGCCGCGGAGTCCGTCACGAGCGAATCGGCCGAGCAGGTCCGCGTCGTCGCCTGAAACGGCAGGGCGTTCATCGCCAACGTTCCCTCGCCGATCGCACGCGAGAACTCTTCGGCGACCATACGCTGAGGCGTCGACATGCCGTCGCCGATGAACAGGAAGACGTACTTCGGCGTCGCACCGAACACGACCGCAGCGAAAACAACCGACAGGGAAAAGACGAGTGACTTCATACGATTACATTTGTTCAGCCTGACGCAGAAGCTGCTTGTTCTTCTCGCCGAGTTCGGGTTTCTTCTTGAAGCTTGCGACGAGTGCTTCCTCAAGGCTATCGCCCGAAAGGCCCGTGCAGTTGAGCTTCTTGAGCGCGGCGAGCATCATCGTGTTCGCGGCCTTCGGGACGCCGAATTCTTCCGCGAGGCGAATCGCCGGCCAGACGACGAGCTGAACGCCTTCGGGCGGCTGCACATGAACAGGCACCGTCTCGTCGACGATGATGAGGCCGCCCTTCTTGACGTCTTGGGCAAAGCGCTCGTACGAGGGCTGGTTCATGCAGACGAGGACGTCCGGATGCTCCACCGTCGGCGAGCCGATCGGCGTGCCCGAGACGACGACGGAGCAGTTCGCGCTGCCGCCGCGCTGTTCGGGACCGTAGCTCGGGAACCAGAGCGTGTGACGCCGCTCGAGACGCGCCGCCTCCGCGACCGTGAGACCGAGCGAGAGAATGCCCTGTCCGCCGTAGCCCGCGAACTTGAAGCGTTTCTCGGCAAACGCCGGATCGGTCACCGCCGCCGGGATCGCCGTCTTCTCGGCGAAGAGCTCGGCGCAGGACGCGCACTGCGGAATCGGACGCACCTCGCGCGCGGGACGCGTCGCCGTCTCGTCACGGAACGTGCCGAGCGGGAACTCCTTCTCCATCTCGTTGATGCAAAACTGCGCGGCCTTCTCGGCGTTCATGCGAAGGTTTGTCGGACACGGCGCGAGGATCTCGAGGATCGCGTAGCCCTTCTTGTCGCGCTGGATCTCGAAGACCTTGCGGATCGCCTGCTTCGCCTGCATGATGCGCTTCGTGTCGGCGACCGAGACGCGCGCGATGTAGACGGGCGCCTTGAGCTGGTTGAAGACTTCGCAGACGTGAAGCGGATAGCCCGTCAGCGCGGGATCGCGTCCGAACGGCGTCGTCGTGGTCGTCTCGCCGTCGAGCGTCGTCGGCGCCATCTGGCCGCCCGTCATGCCGTAGAGCGAGTTGTTGACGAAGATGCAGCCGAAGTTCTCGCCGCGGCTCGCCGCCTGGAAGGCGTTGTTGAAGCCGATCGCGCCGAGGTCGCCGTCGCCCTGATAGGCGATGTTCACCGCGTCGGGACGCGCCCGGCAGGAACCCGTCGCCACCGCACTCGCACGGCCGTGCGCCGCGGAGATGTGCGCCGCGTCCCAGTAATAGTACGTGAAGACGCCGCAGCCGACGGGATCGACGAAGATTGTCTTATCCTGGAGCCCCAGTTCCGCACACGCCTCGGCGATCAGCTTGTTGATGATGCCGTGGCCGCAGCCGGGACAATAATGAGTGAAGCTCACATTCTTCCCGCTACGCGGAAAGACCTTGTACATGCCCTTCTGTTCAATCGTCGCCATTTTAGAGCATCTCCTTCGCGGCCGCAACCGCCGCATCCACCGAAACCACTTCGCCACCCATGCGGTGGAGCATCTTCACCGACGCCGCCTCCGCGCCGCAGCCCGCCTTCGCGAGGTTGAGCCGCACGTCGTCCGCGAACTGTCCCGCGTCCAGCTCGATCGTGAGAACCTTCTTGCCCTTGCAGGACGCCGCGAGCGCCTCGCGCGGGAACGGATTGAGGGAGATCGGACGGAAGCAGCCCGCCTTGATCCCCACTTTGCGCAGCTCCTCGGCCGTCGTGCGCGCAATGCGACTGCCGATGCCGAAGGCGACAATCATGAGATCCGCGTCATCCGCGAGATACGTCTCGCTCATCGCGTCCGCCGCCATCTTCGCGTACTTCTCCTGCAGGTACTCGTTGAACTTCTCCTGCGCCGCCGCATCAAGAAAGATCGACTTCACGAGGTTCTCGCGCGTCTTCGGCTCGCCCTGCGCCGCCCAGGCGCTAAAGTCGGGCCGCGGCGATTCCGCTTCGGGAAGCTTCACCGTCTCCATCATTTGGCCCTGCAGGCCGTCCGCGAAGACGATCGCCGGCGTGCGCCACTTCGCGGCCATCTCGAAGGCCTTGATCGTGAGGTCGCACATCTCCTGCGCGTTCGCAGGAGCCAGCGTGAAGGTCTGGTAGTTGCCGTGGCCGCCGCCTTTCACGGCCGGCGTGTAGTCGGACTGCTCCGGATAGACGTTGCCGAGGCCCGGGCCCGCGCGGTTCACGTCCACGACCACGGCCGGGAGTTCCGCGCCCGCGAGGTAGGAGATGCCCTCCTGCATCAGCGAGAAGCCGGGACCCGAGGTCGCCGTCATGCACAGCTTGCCCGCAGCCGCCGCGCCGAACATCATGTTGACGGACGCCGTCTCGCACTCGGCCTGCACGAACGTGCGGCCGAGCATCGGGAACCACTTCGCCGCGCCATGGGCGATTTCGCTCGCCGGCGTGATCGGATAGCCGAAGTAGAGGTCACAGCCCGCATAGAGCGCGCCCATCACCACGGCCTCGTTGCTCTTCACAAACTTGGTCATGACTTACTTCTCCACCTTGATCGCATAGGGTTCCGGGCAGTTGTAGAAGCAGATGCCGCACGAGATGCAACCCTCGCCCTTGTACTGGACGGCCTTGATGCCCATGGCGTTCAGTGCCTCGCCCACCTCGAGGCACTTCTTCGGACACGCCGTCACGCAGCGTCCGCAGCCCTTGCAGTTTTCCTTATCAATGATAACCATCGTCAACCTCAACCTTCTACCTTTAACCAAAGAAGGCCTTGTAGAGGGCCTTGACGGCGACGTCACGGTCCTGACGGCGAATGGCGAGCATAAACGAGACTTCGCTTGAACCTTGGTTCACCATCGACATCGAGATGCCGGCCGAGGCCAGCGCGAGGCACGCCTTCGCGAGCATGCCCGGCGTGTAGCACATGCCTTCGCCGACGACCATGAGGATCGTGATGTCGCGCTCGACCGCGATGAAGTCGGGCTTGAGCGCGCGCTTGATCGCCTGGACGACCTTGATCTCCTTCTCCTTCGGAAGAACCTTGCCCTTCACGACGATGCACTGCGAGTCGACGCCCGAGGGCATGTGCTCATAGGAGATACCCTCGTCCTCGAGAACCTGCAGGAGCCGACAGCCGAAGCCGATCTCGCGGTTCATCAAGTACTTCTCGACAACAATGTTGCAGAAGTCGTCCGCGCTCGCGACACCGACGACCGTACCCGGGACGACGCGCCGCGACTGCTGGATCATCGTGCCGGGCTCGTTCGGGTGGTTTGTGTTGCGGATGTTGATCGGAATGCGCGCCCGGACGGCCGGGATGACGGCCTCGTCGGCGAAGACGCCGAAGCCCGCGTACGCGAGTTCGCGCATCTCGCGGTACGTCATCGTCGCGATGCCCTCGCCGTTCTTCACTTCGGGAACGATGCGCGGATCGCACGGATAGACCGAGTCGACGTCGGTGAAGTTTTCGTAGACGTCGGCGCAGACCGCCGCCGCGAGGATCGATCCCGTGATGTCGGAACCACCACGCGGGAACGTCGCGACCTTGCCTTCCTTCGTGTAGCCGAAGAAGCCCGGATAGATGACGATGCCGTCGAAGCTCGAGAACGCCTTCGAGAGCTTCTCGTAGCTAATCGGGTCGAGCGTCGCGTCGCCGAACTCGCCCTCGAGGATCATGCCCGTATCCTTCGGACTCGCATAGCGCGCCTTCTTGCCGCGCGCCTGGAACGCGACCGCCACGAGCTTCGCGTTGTTGTCCTCGCCCGAGGCCTTGAGGAGGTCCATGAACTCGGCCGGCGCGAGCGTCTTGACCTGCGCGAGACGGTCCTTGAGATCGTTAGAAATGAGATTGACGATGTCGGGCCCGAGCTTGAGCTCGTCGGCCATCGAGGCGTAGCGCTCGACGACGGCACCGAACGCGAGGTCGGTGTTCTCGCCCTTGATCGCCGTCTCCGCGAGCGCGATGAGAAGGTCCGTCACCTTCGTGTCGCCGCTCGAGCGCTTGCCCGGAGCTGAGACGACGACGATGCGCCGCGCAGGGTCCGAAAGGACGATGTCGATCACCTTGTTGAGCTGCCCCGCATCCGCGAGGGACGAGCCACCGAATTTACAGACTTTCATGTTTTCCTTGTACTCCCCAAAATTAGCCGTGTATTATAGCAAAAATCCCGTCAGACCTTACGCGCGATGCGGGCGATGATCCTGGAGGCCCCGAGATTCTTGAAGCCGAGGGTCATCAGGATCTTGCCGAGAAGATGCCGCGACTCCGCGCGCACCTCACGAATCTCAATACTCTCCTTGTCGCACAGGCGGCGGAAATCCTTGAGTGTGATGCAGTGGATGTTCGGTGTATCGTACCACTCGAACGGCAGCGCCTTCGAGACGGGAAGGCGTCCCTTGAAGCCGAGCGTCAGCCGAATATGGTAGTCGGCGAAGTTCGGGAATGTAACGATCGCCTCGTCAGCGACACGCAGCGCCTCGTGGAGGAGGCCGCGCGGATTCTTCACCTCCTGCAGCGTGTCGGAGACGATTGCAACGTCGTAGTGACGGTCCGGAACGAGCTCCATGCCGTTCTCGTCCACGTCGTCAAAGAACATGTCGTGGCCGTCGGCGATCGCCTCCTCGTAGCGTTCGATGTCGAGCTCGATACCGTCGCCCTTCACGCCCTTCTTCTCGCGCAGGATCCCGAGCAGTGTGCCGTCGCCGCAGCCGATGTCGACAACGTGCGCATCGCGTTTCACCATCTTCGCGACCTGCGCGTAAAGGCGCTCCTGCCACTTCATCACCTTGACGGGACGCTCCGAGAGGAAGCCGCCGACGATCTTCGAGAGGTCGTCGATGTCGGTGAGGAACGAGTCGTGACCCGTGCCGCTCTCGAGGTGCGCGTACGAGACGCGCTTATGGGCCTTCATGAGCGAATAGACCATCTCCTTCGACTGCCAGTCGGGGAAGAGAATGTCATTCTCGTACGAGCAGACGAGGACCCGCGCCTTGACGCGCGCGAACGCCGCGTCAAGAGACCCGTAGCGGTCGCAGGGGTCGACGAGGTCCATCGAACGCGTGATGTGCAGGTAGGAGTTCGCGTCAAAGCGCTTGACGAACTTCATCGCCTGGTAGTCGAGGTAGCTCTCGATCTGGAAATACGTCTTGAAGAGCCGGTCGCGTTCGGCGCGTTCGGCATCCGACGCCTGCACGAAGTTCGTCTGCAGGTCGCGATGGAACTTCTCCTGCAGGAGTTCGCGCGAAAGGTACGTGATGTGCGCGAGCTGGCGCGCCGCGGCGAGGCCAACCTTCGGTCCCTTGCCGTCACCCTCGAGATAGTAGTCGCCGCCCTTCCAGCTCGGGTCTTCCGTAATCGAATTGCGGCTCATCACGCTGAACGCAATCGCCTGCGTGTTGAGGTTCGCGCTCGTCGCGATGAGACACGCCTTATCCATGTCGTCCGGGAAGCGCGTGATCCAATTGACGACCTGGAGTCCGCCAAAGCTGCCGCCGATCACCGCCGCGAGATGGTCGATGCCGAGCTGATGGAGAAACATCCGGAAGACATCAATCGCATCGTCGAACGTGTACTGCGGGAACGAGGAACCGTAGGGTTTGCCCGTGTCGGGATTGATCGACATCGGACCGGTCGTGCCCGAACAGCCGCCGAGGACGTTCGCGCAGATGACGTGATAGCGGTTTGTGTCGATCGCGCGTCCGGGACCGACCATGCCCTCCCACCAGCCGCTCGGCTTCTCCTCACCGGGTTTGATACCGGCGACATGCGCATCGCCCGTCAGCGCGTGACAGATGTAGATCACATTCGTCGGCGTCACGGGCGCACCGCACTCTTCGTACTGGACCTCGATTTCCTTGAGAACGCCGCCATACGCCAGCCGAAGCCCTCCGGCGGGAAGCTCCAGCTTCAGTTTCTTCGGTTCGACAATACCAACGCCCGTACTCATCATTCGCCTTTGAACTCCCAATCCGGATACAACGACTTCAACGTCTTCTTGTAATACTCGGCGTCAATTACACGATTCTCGCGAATCGCCTCGACATAAAGCTTCTCCAGGGGACGCACCACCGACGCGCGCACCTGCGCGAGTTCGTTCGTCTCAGCCTCGTGCGCAAGGCGCTCGACCTTTGCAAGCCACCGGGTGCTGCGCGGAAGCGACCGATCCGTCTCGGGCGAGTACACAGCCTTCTTGATTTTCTTAAGATCGCCGTTCTCGTCCACCGTCATATCCTCCTGCTCGCCAGCCCACGCGAGATCGGCGATTGTTTTCTCCGGTGCCAGCGCGGCCTCACGCTCTTCTAGGTCGAGCCGCCATTCGTTCAGCGTCTGCTGGGCCGTCTCGAAATCGATCTTCCGAAGTTCCAGAAGTTTTGCCTCAGCAATGACCTTTTCGCTCTTAAGCTGCTCGGCAGCCAGCTTCGCCTCTTCGCCGCGAGCCTTGGCCTCCTCCGCCTTCGCGAGGTCGGCGGCCTTCGCCTTTTCGGCCTTGGCCGTATCGGCCGTCAGTTTCGCCGCGTCACGATTCGCCGACGCCTTCTCGGCCTCGGCCTTGGCCGTCACGGCCTCGGCTTCCTTAGCCAAGCGGTTTTCTTCGGCCGTCTTCTGCTCAATGAGCGCCTGCTCCTGCGCGAGCTTCGCCGCCGCCAGCCTGTCGGCCTCGGCCTTCTCGGACGCTTCAGCAGTCCGACGCTTGTCGGCCTCCTGCTGAGCCGCTGCCTGCTCGGCTTTTCGCTCCGCCTCAGCCTTCACCTCCTCGCTCGCCGCAGCCTCGGCATAGGCCCGCGCCGCAGCAGCGCGCTGCGTCGCGACGACAATCGCTGCCGCCGACGCCGCAATGATCGCCCCGCAAACCGAAACTATCGAGATCAATTTCTTCATGTGGAATATTATACCATTTTATTCCTACCCATAGGCAGTGACATCAGCCGACCCTCACGTGTCTCAGGCGGTCGGCCAAGTCGACGCCTTCGTTTTCTTTCATTTCAAGCGGCTTCTTCTGCCAGTCCGCAATCGCCTGTGCCGTCGCGGCGTCGGAATGGATCGACAGGATCGCCTTCAGTGCCATCAACGCATACGACAGCGCCTGGAAGCGGCAGCGTTGCGGAGAGGGAAAGGCGCGCTTGGAATAGAGATCCTTCATGTAGGTTTCCGCATTGTCGAGCACCAGCTCGCACAACGTCGGAACGATCTCAAGGTCACGGAAACGTCCGAGCAGCAGAATCGCCTTCACGCGGTTCGGATAGGCGTTGACGATGACAGGATCGGTCGCACCGCCCGGATGGCGGACGATCTCCCGCAACACCGGCACGGCACGACGGTCGTCCATCAGCCCGAGCGCCACGGCGAAGTTCGCGGCGAAACGTCCCGCCGTCGCCATCTCCGCCGCAAGACGATCCGCGAGCGCGCGACGCTCGGCGTCCGTTCCCGTCAGCCGCCGACTCCAACATGTCCAGAGCGCATACGCGGCCTGGTCGGCGGACGAGTTCGTCGACGCGCCCTTCGCCTGCCACCATTCGTCCGTCCGCACGATGTCCTGCTTGAGCGCGGCGATCGCCTGGTCGTCCGAGTACGGCGTGAACGCATAGCCCCGGTACGTTGTGACATAGGCCTTGCGTGACGGCACAAGCGTGCCCGCCTTGCGGATCTCCGGCTCAAGCCGCGCATAAGGAACATCCTTGAGCGCACACCCCTCCTTCAGCGCGAGATCGGCAGCAATCGCCGCGACAATGCCCGTCTTGCGCATCTCGCCTTGCATCCGCAGACCGCCGCCCAAGTCATGGGCAACGCCGAAATGCTTGGACGGCACGAGGAGTCCCTCAATGCCCTTGGCGACGAGCGTGCCGTAGGGAATGACCGAGGGATAGCCGAACATAGGCAGACCGCACAGCACTTTCCAGTTCTGGATCTCGTCGGACTCGAACGCATGGTCATCATAGTAGACCGGCAGATCTTCGGGCTCCCAGGCGTAGAAAATCGGATTCGGGAATTTCCGTTCCGTCAGGGCGTCCTTGAGCGTCACGATCTCCTCCGTGACAACGCGCTCCTCTTCGCGGGCATTGACGAGGGACGACGCACGGATCATTCGCTCGTTCTTCGTCTGATTCTTCCAGTTCGTATGGCGAAGCCGGCTCAGCTCGCAAACGTAACGCGAATATTCCGCCGAGGGACACGCTAGGCCGAAGGGTCTTCCACCGTAGGTCGGACGCGTCGCGTTCGTCTCGCGGTTCGCCCAGGTCTCGCCGCGCGCACACGTTGCCATCACGCCGTCAAAGTCGCGTCCGCGGCGCACGGGCAGTCCGCACATCTTCGCCACCGTCGCGTTGCCGCTCGCGTCGATCACGATTTTCGCGGCGACATCGCGCACGATGCCGTTCGTGACATAGCGCAAGCCGACGATGCGGCCCTTGTCGAGCCAAACGCCGATTGCCGCGGACTCGTAGGCGAGATCGGCTCGCGCCGCCCGCCGCTCGTAGCCTTCCAGGGCCTTGACAATGCCATCGCCCCAGCAGATGCAGCCGACGGTCGCCTGTCCGCCCATACCGCCCGTCTTCTCAATGCCGAAACACGTACGGCCGCGTTCGACCGAGCGGACAAACGCCTCCGCGCCGGCTGTGCCGAGGCCGACCACGACGATGTCATAGGACGCGG
>CAMAHK010000016.1 GCA_945834475.1 uncultured Verrucomicrobiota bacterium | reverse complement strand
TCTGCTCCAAATACACGGCCTCCGGGCGGTGACGCCCGACCCGCACTTCCGCGCCATGCGCGACATGTCGTTCCCGAGGTGAATCGGGCCTCTGGCTCTTGCTGACCGCCTGCGGCCTTCCCGAGGTGAATATGGCGCGTCGCCAGACATGTCGCAGGCGCGGAAGGTGCTCTCGTGCATCCCCGCCCTCCCGGCCTGCACGGGTTGGCTGAAGTCCGTGTATCATACGCGCTAGCGCCACTTCCGGCGGTGTCAATGAAAGGAAACACACATGACAAAGGGAAAGAAGCAGATGGACGGTACCGAACGGAGCCATATCGAGTTTCAGCTCTTCGCGCGGCTCTTCCAGGTCATCCTCACGGACCGCGGCACGGAGTTCTCGAACCCGACGCGCATCGAGGAGACGGGGGACGGGGTCAAGAGGACGAGGGTCGTCGGCATCGAGATGAAGTAAGGCCCTCGCGACAGACTCGATCCTCCGTGATCCTCCCTCCCCATCGCATTTACTTGACCGCAAATCAGACTTGCGACATGGGGTTGGGGGAGTTTTTGTCTTGAGGGCCTCGGCGGACAGTATACACCAGGACGACGGCGGATTGCAAGTCCGCGAACCGGATGCGACGACAGCGGAGGGTCGGGGTGAGTCGCGGAGAGTTTTTTCGGGACCGACGCGGCTGGCGACGCCTCGGTTAACCGCAAGGACTGCGGGCGGAAGCAAAAGAAACGCGGCCCATTCACCTCGGGGATGCCGTGTCGGGTGGGCTCCCGAAAAAAGCTCGGAGCGAGCTGCACCCCGACCCGCAGCGACGCCTTCTGCGACAAGGCCCGGACAGCAAGAGACTGCGAATCGGGCAGACTAAATGCAACGCTCAAGGATTTGTTGCATTTAACCTGCCCACAGTTGCATTTACTTTGTCAATTGACCCGTTCGTCATTTGGTGACTCACGGAACTATCAGTACGAACGGCCTTCGCGGCGCTCGAGGTAGTTGGCAAGGGCCGTGCGCAGAACGCGGTAACCGCCTGGCGTCGGATAGTTGCCGGTGAAGTACCAGTCGCCCGAGCTTTTCGGACACGCCGCGTGAAGGCCTTCCATCGTCTGGTAGACAACCTCGACTTCGGCATGGAGTCCCTTCGGCGTCAACAGCCGCGCAATCTCCGCGTTGTGCTCCTGCTCTGTGAAGCGTCCGTACACCTTCTCCAGCGAATTCAGGTCGGTGCCCTCCAGTGCCGCGCGCAGAACCGCGTCGGCTTCTGCGCCGAGGAGATTGACAAGCGCCCGGAACGCGACGAGCTCGCCCAGGGTCGACATGTCGATACCGTAGCAGTCTGGATACCGAATCGGCGGGGCGGACGACGCGACGACGATTTTCTTGGGGCCCAGACGGTCAAGCATCGGCAAGATCGCATTCTTCATCGTATTGCCGCGGACGATCGAGTCGTCGAGGACAACAAGCGTATCCTCGCCGCGCCGAACCAAGCCGTATGTGACATCGTAGACGTGCTTGTAGAACTCGCGCCGTGCGGCGGCGTCGGCGATGAACGTGCGGAACTTCGCATCCTTGACCGCGACCTGCCCGAAGCGGACATGCTTGCCGCGCTTAAGTCCCTCGGCATACAGCTGTTCGACAAGTCCGTGGAACGCAACCTGAGCCGAATTCGGAATGAAGCTGAAGAAGATGTCCTCTAGGTCACAGCCCGACGCCTTGACGACCGGCTCCATCAGCGCCGCGCCCAGTGCCTTGCGCTCGTGATGGATCTCCGCGTCGTTCGCGCGCGAGAAGTAGATGCGCTCGAAAACGCAGCCGCGCGATTCGGCGGGCGGCAGGCAGGGACGGAACTCCGCCGAGCCATCCGACTCGATGACGAGCACCTCGCCCGGTGGCAGTTCCTTGACATCTTCCAAGTCGCAGTCAAATGCCGCCTGGATCGCAGGACGCTCCGAGGCGACGACAACGACCTCATCGGTCATGTAATAGTAGCCCGGACGGATCCCGTGCGGATCGCGAATCGCGAAGGACGTTCCCGCAGCCGTCGAGCCGATCAGTGTAAACGCGCCATCCGCGCCCGTGAGCGCCTCCTTGAGCGCGGTCTCGATCGGCTTGCCGTGCTTCAGGTTATGCGCGATCAGCTCCGTCATCAGGTAACCGTCGGCTTTGCACGACGGAAAGAAGCCAAGTCCGCGGTACTCTTCGAAAAGCTCGTGCGTGTTCGTCAGGTTGAAATTGCCCGCGAGGAGGAGCGTCCGCTCGAGCGTCGAGGCGACGTGGACGAACGGGTGGCAGAAGTTGAGATCCTGCCGCCCGAAGGTCGCGTAGCGGAGGTGTCCGAGGAAGACCGTCTCGTCAGACGCCGCGGGCGAGGACGCACCGCGGTACGGATCGGACGCCGAATGGCGTTTTGCAATCTGACCGAGAAGGTCGGTGAGCGGTTGGGCGGCGACGGACTTGAGGACGCGATACGGCGGCGTCCCGGGTTCGGGCTGGAGCCGCAGCATCGCCGCGCCGGCACCATCCTGTCCGCGATTATGCTGCTTCGCCAGCAGAAGCGACAGCTTCATCCCGCCGTAGTCGCTCGTCCCGTAGGTCGTGCGATAGTACGAAGCTCCCTTGCGCAAGCGCAACAGCGCCACGCCACATTCGTGTTTGATCTGGTCGGACATGCCAACCGCATTGCAAATCCCGTACCAATCCGTACAAGACCACAAAACGTTACATCTTTTGCAACGTCCAATGCACACCACGGCCAAGCCGTGTAATTAGGTCCTAGACCATATTTTGAAGGTCGGCAAAGCACTCTAGACGCAGATCATAGCGTGCATCGTCCAGACGGCCGAAGCCAAAGGTGCAGAAAGCCCCTTTCACGCCGGCGTTTGCGGCACATTTCATATCCGTCCAGGAATCGCCGACCATCCAGTCGTCCGGTGTCAGCGTGTGGCCGAGCCGTTCGGCGCAGGCCTGGAGGGACGCCGCATCGGGCTTGAGCGGCAAACCATCCCCGCCCGCGACGACAGCCGCGCCGAAGAGCTCCGTCAGGCCGAACTTCCGGAAAATCGCGTGCGTCGCGAAATTCGGCTTGTTCGTATTGACGCCCAGCTTCCATCCCGCGCGCCGAAAGGCCTCCAGCGTCTCGAGTACGCCCGGATACGGCACAAGAGTTTCGCAACAATGCTCGGCGTAATGGCTCTTGAAAATCGTCCAAAGATCTTCAAACGGACGATCCGACTCGGGGATCGCGTGCATCAGTAGATAGCGCGCGCCTTGTCCGACGAACGTGACGACCGTCTCGACCGGCAGCTCGTCCAGTCCCAAGTCGCGCCGCGTATGGTTTACCGTCGCCGCGAGATCGCGTCGCGTGTCAAAAAGCGTACCGTCAAGGTCAAAGAAGATGGCGTTCATAAGTCTGGGGTCTCCCTTTTCAGGCCCGGGGATGGTACTTACGGTGGATTTCCCCGAAGCGGGCCGTATCGACGTGGGTGTAGATCTGGGTCGTCGAGATGTCGGCGTGGCCGAGCATCTCCTGGATCGCACGGATGTCCGCCCCGTGCGCAAGCATGTGCGAAGCGAAGCAGTGACGGAGGACATGCGGCGAGATGCGGTTCGCCGCGATGCCGACGGCCGCCGCACGCTCGCGGATGATCTTGAAGACGCCCTGCCGCGTGAACGGCTTGCCAAGCCGCGTCACGAAGACATGGGTCTCGGCGAGATTCCCGCGCGTGAAGAACCCGCGGGCCGCCGCGAAATAGACGTTGAGCGCCCGTCCCGCCGCGCCGCCGATCGGCACGAGGCGCTCTTTCGAACCCTTGCCAAACACCCGCAACAACTCACCCTCCGCGACGATCGCGTCCATCTTGAGGTCGCAGAGCTCCGAAACGCGCAGGCCGCAACCGTAAAGCGTCTCCAAGATCGCCCGGTCACGCACCTCGCGCGGCTCCTCGCCCTTCACTTCGTCGAGCATTGCGAAGACCTCCGCTTCCGAAAGCGTCTTCGGGAGCGCCAGCTCCTTCTTTGGCGGATCGAGGAGTTCTGCGGGATTCGTCGGAATGAGCCGCCGCGCCTTGAGGTCTTTGAGCCACATCCGGATCGCCGCCGTGCGACGACGGCGGGTCGTGGACTTCCGTCCGTCTGCGCGCTCCTCCTGCAGGTAGTCGACGATGAGGTCGCGCGTCACGCCCGCGGCAGACGTGACCTTGCGTGCCTTCACGAACCGTGCGAAGTCCCGGAGATCGCGTCCGTAGGCTTCGCACGTGTTCTGCGCCAGTCCCCGTTCGAGGAGCAGCGTCGAGAGGAAAAGCTCGATCTCAGAGTCGAGCAATGAAATCCTCGATGAGGGCCTTCATCTTCGGTTTCGCCGCCTCGCCGGCCGCGACAACCTCAAGATGATTGAGGGGTGTCGGCGAGATGCCCGCCGCCAGGTTCGAGACGAGCGAGAGGCCGGCAATGCGGAAGCCGATGGACTTCGCGAGCATCGCCTCCGGCACGGTCGACATGCCGACCGCATCCGCCCCGATCGTCTTGTACGCACGAATCTCCGCCGGCGTCTCGTAGCACGGTCCGTAGTTGAACGCGTAAGAACCCTCAATCGCGTGTATGCCAAGCTTCGCCGCACCCGCCACGAGCAGCGCGCGCAAATCCTTAGAGTAGACCTCGCTCATATCGGGGAAGCGCGGCCCCCACTCGGGAATGTGCGCACCGACGAGCGGATTTGCGCGGACGAGGTTGATGTGGTCGTTGAGGATCACGAAGTCGCCCGGCTTGAGCGCCGGATTGATCCCGCCTGCCGCGTTCGTGAGAAGGAGCGTCCGACAGCCCATTCGGCGCAGAAGCTCGACCGGCGCAATGACCTGCTCCCAGCCGACGCCCTCATAGTAGTGGCGGCGTCCGCACCACGCGGCAACGAGCTTGCCGCTGCGACGGTAGAGAACGAATTCGCCCGCGTGGCCCTGAACGGTCGACGCACCGAGCCCGGGGATGTCAGCGTATGACACGCGGCAAACGACCTCATCCATCTCGAGCGCCGCGCCCCAGCCCGATCCGAGCAGGATGCCGACGTCCGGCGCCTGGTCGAAACACACGGCCGGCAACGCCGCCGCCATCTTGTCAAATGTCTCCAGTGTCATTTAATTCCCCTTTACTTCAGTTCGGTCGCGATCTTGCGCATCAGCGCGGCACGCTCGGGCTGCTGCGCAAGACACTTCGGCACATAGGTCGACTTCGTGACGTCGACATTAAAAAGCCGCGCCGTCCAGACGAGCCCCTGGAGGAAATGGCCGCGCGCGTTGAAATGGAAGACATCGCCCTTCGGCGTCCATCGGCCGTCCTTCTCCTCGAAGACGCTCGTGCCGCAGACATCATCGTCATTCGTCTTCTCGGTGTAGACGACGGGAAGCGCCTTGCGATAGCGCTGCACGGCCTCGCCGGTGTAGATCTGTTCGAGACCGTGACGCTGGGCGAAGTCCGCATACGCGGCCTCCAGCGCGCCGAACATCGTATCCTGATTGATGCCCCACTTCGCGAGACGCTTGTCCCACGGCGTGTACGACCACGTCTGCTGCACGTAGATCTTCGCCTGCGGCGCAAGTTCCTTAATCTTCGCAATCAGATCCGTGCCGAACGGCTCGTAGGTCGCCGGCTGCCAGCTGCCGTGGCTCGCCTGCTGGATCGTCACGACATCCCACTTGTCCGCGACGAGCATCTGCGGGATGTTGCCTTGCTTCGGGAAGGCCGCCGCATCGTCCGACACGTAGCTCCACGTAACCTTGTAGGGCGTCGTCTCGGGCGCGTTGACGTTCTTCATGTGACGCTCGAGCGAGCATCCGCCGATGTACATCGAGCAGAGGTCGAGCGGCAACTTGAGGTCCGCCGCGATCTTCGGCATCTCCTGCAGGACGCAGATCGAGAATGAGTTGCCGATCATCAGCACCTTGAGGGGCTTCTGCGACGCCGGCTCTTCGGCGGCAAAGGCGAGTCCACCCAGCAGAGCCAGGGCGGAGGCGGAAACGAAAGTTCGACGGGAGAGTTTCATGGGACAGTCCTTTCTGTAGTGTGCCAATTATAACAAAAATCGGGTCTTCCGCAACCGTCCGTAGACCGTCGCGGTGACGGCGATCGGTCCGGCGTGGATCGCCAATACGGCCATCAGCCATCCCGGCACGCCCAAGGGAAGCAGGACAGAACAGGCGACGAGCAAGGCGACCGTGTAGGCGATCTGCCCGCACATGACGGCGTCCGACCGCTTGCGGGCGGCGGCGATGCCCTCGATGCGGGCGCGGACAGCGTGAATGACGCAGATGAACGCATAGAGGCCAATGGCCAATCGCGCCGTCGGCAGGATGCGTGCGGGGACGTTTTGGAAAGTACCGAAATACCAATTGCCGACCCAAGGCGTCGCGAAGAGCAGCGGACCCAGCCCGAGGAGAAGTCCCGCGACGACCGCATAAGCGAGCAGCCGCTTGTCGCCCGGATACTCGGGCAGAAACTTCACCGCGACTGTCTGCAGCCTGAGCGCCGCAAAGGCCACGGGATTCGCCACGCCGATGGACACATAATGGATCGCCAGCATGTCCGTCGGATCCGCGCTGCGGGCAACGAACGCCGCGATGACCAGCGGCGAACAGGCGAGCAGGAAACCACCCAGCGCGAGCGGCATCGTGAAGCGGAACTGCTCGACGAGGAGCGATGTCATGGAGACGCCGCCGGCGAGGGCGCTCGGCGGCACGGGGTCGGGCGCGGTCCGGCCGGAGAGTTCGGCGACGTAGGGACGTGCATAGAGCCAGGTGATGAAGGTTTCGAGCCAGACGCCGAGCGTCAGCGCCCAGAGTCCCCACTCGGGACCGACATACCCGAAGCGCGGCAACACCGCCGTCAGCGCGACCGTCAGAACGATGCGCGCGAGCGTCGCGTTGTTCGCCTTGCCGCTCTCGAAGCGGTTGAAGAGAACGACGACCGGCACGTTGCGCAGGAAGAACCCGAAGTTCATCACGAGTCCGCCCAGCAGGATACGCCGCGAAACGGCCGCCAGTTCGGGCGGCAGACCGAAGAAACCCTCGAAGATCCAGCCGTCGAACGGCGGCAACGCAACGATTGCCTGCACCGACAGGAGCACGAGCGCCATCAGTCCGTTCAGCCGGCGGAACGAGACATAGCCGAACCAGGTCTTCGCAAAGACGAGCCCCGTCGTGACGAGTCCGCCGCCAATGGCCCCGATCATGAACATGATCATGAGGCCCTGGCTGAACGCCGTCAGTCCGTTGACGCCGAAGGCGCCGTGCGTGACGATGCCGGCGACCAGCGGATAGGTGAGCGACTGCGAGAATCCCTGCAGAAGCAGCGGCACGTAAAAGCGCGTAACGCGGCCGACCGAGAATCTCGCAATCGCATCCTGCATTTAGTCGCGGAAGCGCTGGTCGCGCGTCAAATTCGCCTTGGCCCGGGCGCGGATCTCCGTGGCGGACGCGCCGAGTAGGACTTCGTATTCGCCCTTGTCCGCGCGGAAGCGATTCTCGAGGAGGTCCCAGTACGCAAAATCGCGCGCCTCGAGGACGATCTCGACCGTCTCGGTCTCGCTGGGCTTGAGCACCTTCGTCTTCGCAAAGCCGCGCAGGTCCTTCACGCACCGCTCGACCTTCGCGTTCGGATAGCCGAGATAGACCTGAACGACGTCACGTCCCGGAACCTTGCCCGTATTCGTCACGTCAACACAGACCACAAACGCGTCTCGGTCGCGCGGGCCCTTTCCGCGGGCAATGCGCGCGTTCTTCCAGTCAAACGTCGTGTACGACTTGCCGGAACCGAACGGGAAGAGCGGTTCGATCGCCTTCTTGTCGTGCCAGCGATAGCCGACGTAGAAGCCCTCGTTGTAGACAACGTTCGTGCCATTGTACGTGCCGCACTGCGCGACCGCCGTGTCGGCATAGCGCTTCGGCCACGTCTGGCAGAGCCGGCCCGACGGGTTCACCTCGCCAAGGAGGACGTCGACGATCGAATTACCTTCTTCCATGCCGAGGTACGAGGTCTGCACGAGCGTGTCGGCCTTGTCCGTCCAGGTATAGCCGACCGGCGTGCCCGAGCGCGAGACGACGACGCAGTTCTTCAACTTCCAGCCGAGGATCGTGTGCATCGCCGCCTGCAGTTCCTTCGGCAGCTCGAATTCGACGCGGTCGCGCGATTCGGACTCCATGTTCTCCTGATAGCCGAGCTCCGTGCCCGTGAAGACGATGACGGCGTCCGCCGCCTCGGCGGCCTTGCGCAGCTCCTCGGGATCGCTCCATGCCACCTTGCCCTTCTGTTCGACGTGTCCGCCCGTGATCGTTGCGTTCGACGTGTCGGTCTTCGCAATCTCCATCTTCGCACAGAACGGCATCAGCTTCACCTCGGCGCCCGTGAGACGGTTCTTGAGCGCCGCAAAGAGCGTAACCTCATACGGCACGTTGCCTTCGCCCGAACAGCCCTTGTCGCACTGCTTGACGTCCGCGTTCGAACCGATGACGAGCACCTTCTTGAGCGCCTTCGCCTGCAGCGGAAGGACTTTCCTCTCGTTCTTCAAGAGGACGATCGAGTCCGCGCCCTCGGCCCGCGCGACGCGCTGATGCTCGCTCGTGTTACGTGCGCCGGCCTTGCGCGGCGCGTTCGTGAGAAAGCCCGTCTTCGCCATGACGAAGAGCGTACGGAGCGCCATCTCGTCGACGACCGCCGCCGGCACTTTGTTCGCGCGCACGGCCTCGGCGAGCGGATAGCGATTCGTCATCGCGTAATAATTGTACTTGATGCCCTGACCCCAGTGCATCTCGATGCCACCGCCGTTGTTCGCGGCGAAATCGGTCGAGTGCTGCCCGCCCCAGTCGGTCTCAATGATACCCTTGAACCCCCAGCGGTCACGAAGGACACCGCGCTGCAGGTACTTGTTCTCGCTCGCCCAGATACCGTCGATCTTGTTGTAGCTCGTCATCAGACAGAGGACTTCCGCCTCCTTGACGGCCGCGCGGAACGCGGGAAGATAGATCTCGTTCAACGTGCGCGTGTCGACATGCGTGTCGACCGTATTGCGGTTCCACTCTTGGTCATTGAGACAGAAGTGCTTCACCGTCGCCGCGACATCATAGCTCTGTACGCCCTGGATCAGCGGCACGCACATCGCCGCCGCAAGGCACGGATCTTCGCCGAGGTACTCCCAATTGCGACCGTTGAGCGGCGTACGGCAGATGTTGACGCCGGGTCCGAGCAGTTCGTCGACACCGCGGTCGCGCATTTCCGCGCCGAGGACTTCGCCGTGGCGACGCGCCCAGGCGACGTCCCACGTCTGCGCGAGGGCCGAGAGCGACGGAAGCTTCGTGTTCTCGCTCTTCGGCTCGGTGTATCCCCAGTCCCAGCGATTCATCGCGGGACGCACCGTCGACGAGTTGTCGCTCATCGTCCACTCCTTCGTGATCCCGACACGAGGAATCGCCGAAAGCGTCATCGTACCGGAACCACCCGTCAGGAGAACCTTCTCCTCAAGCGTCATCTTGGAAAGGACCTTACGCGCAGCGTCAAAGGCCGCATCGTCGTCCAGCATGCCCAAAGCCGAGCCAGCCGCAACCGCCGCCAGCGTCCCACAGATCAGGTGTGTAGTTTTCATAGGCAATTATTATACCAAATTTCCCCGTCCCACCGCCCGAATGGCCTGAAGGAGCGTGTCTGCCGTCGGAGCGACGGCCCGAAGGCGCGCCGCGCTATGTCCACCCGTGGCGACCAGAACACAGTCAACCCCGAGCGCCCTGGCGACTTCCGCATCATGGATGGCGTCGCCGATGAGCGTGATCCGCGCCGGCCCGTACGGCGAAGCGTCCGCCGCCAGGTGCGCAAACAGTTCGCGGGCGCGCTCAAGTTTGCTGCCGCCGTCAAGATTGTCGACGCCGTAGACGTAGTCAAAGTAGGGACGGATACCGTGCTCGGTCAGCGCCGCGTCCAGCAGATCCTGCCGCAAGGCCGATAGGATACACTGCCGTGCACCTCGCGCACGAACGGCCTCGAGCGCGGCGACCGCCTCGACATTGAGCGCCTTCGGCTCGGCGGCATACGAACGATGATATTCGTGTGCCAGTTCGTCCCAGTCTTCTCGCGCCAGGTCGATGCCGCAAAGCACATAGAACGGCTTGACGGGAAAAGCGAAATGGTCGCGGTAGAAGTCGAACGTGATCGGCGGAAGACCGCGGCGGACGAGCTGGACGTTGAACGCGTTAAGCGCGGCGACGGTATCGTCCAAGAGCGTTCCGTTCCAATCCCACACGACCCATTCCCGACAAACGGTCAAAGGATCAACCATGGTATCGCCTCCGAAACAGAGCGCGCTGCGTGAGAAGCGTATCTTCCCAGGGACGAAAATGCGACGCGCGGTTGCCGCCGCGATAGATCGTCTCAATCGGCACCTCGCGAATTGGCTCGCGCAGGTGCCTGAGAAGTCCGAACCAGCCCGCTTCATACTCGAAGCGCTCGCCGCCGAGTGTCAGCAGCGCCGGAAACAGCCGTCGCGGCACGGCGCGCAATCCCGTCTGCGTGTCCTTGAGCCAAAATCCAAACAGCAAGCCGACCTCGATAGCCGTCCAGCGGTTCCCCCACCAGGAGCGGAACGGAACACCCTTCCGGCCGAAATCCCGCACGCCGAAAACAACGCCGTCGTCCGTTCGCGCCTTCTCTGTGACGGCAACGATGTCTTCGAGGCGATGCTGCCCGTCCCCGTCGGCAAAGACCGCGCCACAGGCATCGGGACGGTGCTCGGCGATCCACGCGAGCGCCGTCTTCATCGCCCGTCCCTTGCCCCGGTTCGTCGCATGGCGCAAAAACGTCACCGCGGACGGCAACGCCGCAAACGCCGCCGTCTCCTCGACACTGCCGTCATCGACGACGACCACCGTCTCGAAACGGCTGACCAGTCCTTCCACCAGCGCGACAAGGCCCGGCTCGGGATTGAAGACCGGCACAATCGCGACAAACGGCAGCTTCATGCGAGCAGTCCTCCGATCCGACGACTCAGTTCGTCCGTCACACGCCGCGCCGCCGCATGCAGCGACTCGCCGTCCAGAGGAGACGCGACATTCTTGTCGCGTGCATTCAGAGGAATCTCAACCGTTGGTGCATCGGCCCGAAACGCGTAGGTGACGCGGCGCGGCCCCATGTCCCAGATCGCCTGGCGCTTCGCGAGAATCAGCCGCGACTGCCGGATGCCGACGCAGACGACCGGCGCGCCGGTGCGGAGCGCGAGCTGCGCCGCCCCGCGCTTGAACGGATGAAGTCCGCCCGCTTCCGGCGAACGTGTCCCCTCGGGGAAGATAAGAACATTCCACCCCTTCTTCAGATACGGCGCGGCCGCGTCAAAGAGCCGCGCATCGTCCGGGAGCGAGGTCGCCCGCACGATCGCCGCCATCACGGGATTCGTCCGAAGGCCGTGCTTGGCGATGTAAAGCGTCTTCGGCACAAGCGAGACGACGATGACAACGTCGATGAGCGAGGGATGATTCGCAACAAGAATCGTCCCTTGTGCGTTCGGCAGATTGCCGCGCTCGACGGCGATGAGACCCGTCCGGATGAAGAGCTTGACGAGCGGACGCCACACCGCGCGCACGACGCGCTGACAGAGTTCCGGCTTACGCAACACGAGCATCAGCGGCGAAATCGCGAGCGCACCGAGTCCGAAGACGGCGAAGAGCAAGACGGAGGTCGCCCCGCGCAGAATCTCAAGCGCCTTCGAAGCCATACAAAAAGGAGAAGCCGTGACCGCCGCCCGTCTCCTCGGCGTAGACGAAGAGAGTCGGCGTGTCGGCGGGAAGAAGCGCCTCGAGAAGTCCGCAGCGAATCGTGTCGCGTCCCGCGGCAATCGCGGTGTAAGGCGCGGTGTTGTGCGTGAAGACGCTCCAGAGCCCGGGCGCGGCATTGTAGACGGACGAGCTGAAGCGGTTCGGCGACACCGTCCCGTCGGCGTTGAAGTCCTCGACCGTCCGCCGCGTGAGCGTGTCCTCGCCGTCCGCGCTCGCGAAGACGATGCGCTTCGGCAAGGGCTGTCCCTCGAAGTTCGCAAGATGGAAGAAAATCTTCTGAAGCGGCGACAGCCGCCTTCTCTGCAACGGCGGCACAAACGACACGTCCGGCGTCTCCCCCGGCTTCAAAACCCGCTTCGCAAGAATCTTAACACACGTCTTCATATACTCTTAGCAATTCCTCGATCTCGCGAAGCTGTGCCCGTGGGATGCGTCCCTTGTTATGGCATAGGACGACTCCGCCAGACTTCGTCATCCAAAACTTTGTATCTTTCGGTGCTGGCACCCCAGTCGTAACGTGAACATGAACTAAAGATCAAGTGTGCGCCATCTTCAATAATCTGCTGATAACGCATAATGTCCTCCGACGAGAATCCCTCGATATCCGTCCACGTGTAACTCGGCAACATACAAGTCGCCGAGTTGAAACCACGATAGATCGGCTGTTCAATGCAAACACGAACCTGTCCATCCGAAAGCAACTCCGAATGCACAATCTGTGTATTATCATCAAGGGTTATAAACGGATATAACATGCCGCTATTATACCATATTTACGCACGAACCGACCACAACACCTCCGAAGCGGCGTGCGTTTACGCGTCAAACTGTCAAGCAGCAAATTTAACGCCGATGGTTGGCAAAAGGCCTACGCTACCGCTTCAGCTAAGCTTCGCGATTATCAAACCACTTTCCAACGGGCTTTCATGGCACAAATCCAGCGATTGCGAAGAGAATTTCAATTCCCGTCTTTAAACCGCTTCGTATTCGTGAGTCTTGGCATTGTAGCGCATCGTGCCCGAGTTCGCCTTCGGCGCGGGAACAGCGGTGCTACTTCCCGCTCGGAGCTGCTTCATTTCTTCCCGCAGCCCCTCGACCTCATCCCGCGTCTGTCTCACCCGATCCGATATGTCGAGAAACACATCGAGAAAGAAGCATTGGAGCGGCGCTCCAATTAAACCCGCAATTCCCCAAATCCACAACACATCTTCCCGCATGCAAATTCCCATGATAATCAGAAATGTCGAGGCAAAAAGAGACAGGATCAAAAGAACCTGAAGAACAGTACGCGCAGTAGGATATTCGGTTATGTATTTCGGTTTAGTGAGTGCCATTGTTTTACTCCTTCAGTCTCTTACAAAAACGGGTTCTTCCAACTTCGGCGATTCCTCGTCCGGTTCGCAAATCAGAGCATCTTCCCGAGGTCCACAAGGTGGATTCTTGTGAATCACCTCACCGTACCGCGCACCTGCCGTGCGGGCAAAGACATAACAATCAGCCATCACCGCATCTCTACCGTGACCTTGAAGAAGTTGAAATCGGCTTCATTGCCATCGACGACCGTCCACTCGGAATCCGTCAGCCGCGCCTTGCCGTAGACGGTGTACTTGCGGAGCGACGCCTGCTCTGGTTTCAGCTCCGGCGTCCAAGACACCACCGGCTTGCCTTCGTCAAACGCGACCGACGCTTTGAAGACATCGTTCACGTCCGTCGGATCCGTCCCGGCAACATAGTCTTGCCAGACAAACGCGGCAGTTCCATCCGACAAGCGTTTTCCCGTCGGCTTCTTCAACGCTGCTACAAGATCTCCGCCATACCGCTCCACAAGCCCCGCATACAAACTCGCCCAAACATCGG
Organism: uncultured Verrucomicrobiota bacterium; assembly: GCA_945834475.1. Classification (GTDB taxonomy): domain Bacteria; phylum Verrucomicrobiota; class Kiritimatiellia; order RFP12; family UBA1067; genus UBA1067. The sequence goes on along the minus strand of CAMAHK010000016.1, from coordinate 19,219 downwards.
GAACAACGAATATTCCACCCTTGATTTCTGTTGTCGCCACGACATATCCTGGCTCAAATGGCAAGGGATCCATAATGCGCGATAATGCGTTTGTTGTCACCTGATGAACGATGACATTAGTCACGCAGACAGACACGTCGCTCGTATAGTCCCACTCCGAATTCCGCTCCGATTCTGCCAACTTCATCGTCCACCCCAAAAGGCGCCTTCTCTCTTCCGACGTCAACTCCACAGAAAACTTCTGCACGACAGATGCCACATATCTCAACACGTTTGGATTCTCTCGAGCGACTTCAAAAGCTTCTCTGATAGCCGTCCTCTTTAACGAATCCGAAACCCCACCCAGCGACTCAACAATGTCGCCCATCGAATAAATCACTTCCGGATCTTTACGCATGGCAACAATCAAACTCTCAACGCATCTCTCTTTCAAGGAATCTGTCATTACTCCGACTGTTGTGATCATCTCTTGAAGATAGCCCACGTTCTGCGGAGTCTTCTTGACCGACTCCAGAAATGCCGCGATCAAGTCCTCCTTCATCCCCGAGGACATCGTTCCTATCATCATAACCACACGCCGAACCGCTTGCGCAACCTGCCAAGCTCCTGTCTCCAGCATCTCTATGGAAAACCGCAACACCTGATCCTTCGCTTCGTCCGACAATGGACGCGCTCTCGCAATGATCTGCGGGAAGTTAAGGAAATTCTCCGGATGCCGCCGCAATTCCCGCATAGACCAATTGAGAACCTCCATCCGCTCCTCATCACTGAAATCCTCTCCCTGCAAGTCAAGTACATCGGCAACTGCCCCGATGGCTGCGGCGTCGCCAACCCATTGCACATCATCAACCGGAGGAATCAGGGCCGTGTCTTCATCCTCCGCAAACGCCCGAGTCGCCGTCACACCAACGCATACCACAACGGGAATGATTCGTTTAATTAGACTGCTCAGCATCTCCATAACCTACTCCTCACAAACCGAAAGGACTATCATAAGCAGAAAAGAACGCGGATTGTTTCTTGCTAATCCTCGAGAAGCCAACTTTCTGCGCGTGAAGATCAAAGTGTCGTCTCAGGTACCGTACTCCGCGAAACAACACGCCCTCCGAGCCATTCTCACCACACGCAAAGTAGTCTCCGACAGCCACAACTTTCCCCTGCAACTTCTTCATCTTCTCAAAATCCAGAGCCTTGCTAATCTCCTCCCCCAAGCATTCTTTGGCCTTGGCTGCATCCCGCTTGAATTCTTCGTATGTGTAACCATTCACATAATGAAGGACGAACCGCCCCATCTTCGGCACGGCGAAGGCTGAGATCGGGACCTGCGTGTTGTGCACAATCTCTCCACAACAAACCAGATAGGCTTCTACCCAACCGAGCGAAAGCGCAAGCGACAACTCTGAACTGAACTGTCCCGTAATAAAATCGTGAACCTCTTCCGGCGTCAGGCCCACATCTTGATAGAACGACATGTCTCGCGCATTCGAGGCCCCAAGCATCTGACGCTTGCGCGACGCCTCCGCAATCCGCTCATGCCAAAATTTGCGTTGCTGCTCACGCGCGGCCTTCGCTTCAGCTTCCGCCTGCCGTTTCCTCTCTTCTACACTGACATTGTAACGCCTAATGATGTCAGGCACGGCATCTTTCCACTGGCGCAACAGCCGCCCGCATGTGCTATTGCGCAAAGCCTCCATCAGCTTGTAGCGATCGACCTCAATGCAAACACGTTCCGGCCCACCGGTGAACGTCGGCAGAAGACAATAGAGATGCTCATCGCTTTCCGGCTTGTCGAACCATCCGGCGAAATCAAATGCCACAGGTTTCGAAGCCAAGAACCATTTCTGATTGCCAGCCAAACGGGGATCTTCAATAACCCACGCCGATTCGCCTTCAACTGGATAAGGCCCGTTTCGCTTCAGGGCTGTCAAGACGGTCATGTCAGACTCTACGCGCCGCATACTCGCAAGCCAGATCATTTTCCCGTAGAACGCCTCCCGTATTTTAACCGTATCAGGCGTGATCGCCGAATACTGCACTTCCATGACGACGCCACCCGGAGTCTTCACATCGGCAATGTGCCTGACGCGAACTCCGTCAACATCGCCCTCGACAACGACTTCTTGGCACTCCTTTGGGAACATGTTCTGCCAATAACGATGCCACGGACCTTTCGGCTGATACCACGGATCACAACGAGCGCCATTGACATGCCACCAATGATCCTCGCGAAATCTTCCCTTCCTTGCTACAAGTTCAGCGCCACAAACCGGGCAGAGACCATGCTGTAACCGTGCGGCATTGCTGATGTGCGTTCGCACGCCATCAACAATCGCATACGGCCACTTGCATAGTCCCGCTCCTACCGACATGATATTTCTTTCGATAATTTTATTTATTATACCAAAATCGACACACCACGGCATCTTCCAGACAGAAACCCGCGACCGATTCCAAAATGTCGCCGCGCATCTAAGCCGAAGGCGCAAAGGACAACCACACTCGACATCGCGCGGGGCGACGACATTTTGAATCGGTCGCAACTCTGCGTGTGCCGAAGGCACCTGCGGTAAAACAACGCGCTTCCCTTAAACGGCTACACGTCTGAACACGAGCGACGTGTTGATGCCGCCGAAGGCGAAGTTGTTGGTCATTACGCAGTCGGTTTCGATCTTGCGGCCGTCGCCGACGATGAAATCGTGTTCGCCGCACTTCGGGTCGGGCGTCTCGAGATTGAGATTCGGCGCGAACCAATTGTCGCGCATCATCTCGATCGTCATCGCCGCCTCGAGGGCGCCGCACGCGCCGAGGGTGTGTCCCGTATAGCCCTTGATCGTGCTGACCGGGGGACGGACCGCGCCGAATGCGGACGCCATCGCCGTACACTCGGCGACATCGCCGAGATCGGTCGCCGTGCCGTGCGCGTTCACATAGCCGATCGCTTCGGGCGGAAGCCCCGCGTCCTCGAGCGCGAGCGTCAGCGCGCGTCCCATCGTCTCGGCGTTCGGCTGCGTGACGTGGCGACCGTCCGAATTGTAGCCGAAGCCGACGAGTTCCGCGAGAATCGTCGCGCCACGGGCGAGCGCGTGTTCGCGCTCCTCCAGGATCAGCGTCGCCGCGCCTTCGCCGATGACGAGTCCGTCGCGGTTCGCATCGAACGCGCGTGGCGTTGCCTCCGGCGCGTCATTCTTGCGCGAGGTCGCGAAAAGCGTGTCGAAAACCGCGACCTGCGTGACGCTGAACTCCTCGGCGCCGCCCGCGATCATCACGTCCTGCTTGCCGTAGCGGATCGCCTCCGCGGCCTCGCCGATTGCGAGCGACCCCGAGGTGCAGGCCGTGCCCGTCGGCAGGATGCGTCCCGTCGTACCAAAATGAACCGACAGATTCACCGCGCACGTCTGCGGCATCATCTTGATGTACGTCGAGCTCGTCACGTTGCGGACCTCGTGACTCATCAGAATCGACGCGAAATCCGCATTGGCCTCGACGCTGCCCGCACACGAGCCGTAAGCGACACCACAGCGACCGGACTTGAGAATCGGATCCTCGGCAAGTCCCGCCTGGGCAAGCGCCTGTTCCGTCGCGTCAAGCGCCATCTGCGAGACGGGACTCATCGTGCGGATCACCTTGCGCGTGTAGCGCTCGGGACGCGTCCAGCCGGCCGGCGCCCAAAGATGGGACTGAAGACCCTTGTACGTCTTGAGGTCATCCGAAACCTTCACGCAGTTCTTGGGCGTCTTCAAGCGCTCGAACGCCGACTGAACCGTCAGTCCAAGCGAGCTCACGACACCCATTCCCGTCACCACGACCCGCCGCATCAGAACATTCCTCCATTCACCTGAATCACCTGCCGCGTGATGTACGACGCGCTGTCGGACATGAGGAAGCGCACGGCCGCAGCGACTTCCTCGGGACGCCCGAAGCGCCGCATCGGAATCGCTTTCATCGCCTCTTCCGCAAAAATCCCGTCAATCATCTCCGTCTCGATCACGCCCGGCGCCACGCAGTTGACCGTGATCTTCCGCCGCGCGAGCTCGACGGCCAGCGCCTTCGTCGCACCGATGAGGCCCGCCTTCGCCGCCGAATAGTTGACCTGCCCGCGGTTGCCGATCACGCCCGAAATAGACGAGATCGCGACGATGCGCCCGCCAGCCCGTGCCTGCACCATCGGCAGCACGAGCGGACGGAGTACGTTGTAAAAACCATCAAGGTCAGTGCGTAGCACGCGGTCCCACTGCTCGTCCTCCAGTGCCGGGAACACGTTATCGTCGGCAATACCCGCGTTCAGGACGATGCCATACGGCGCGCCGTGCTCGGCGACCCACGCCTCGAGCGCTGTCTTCGCCGCCTCGCGGTCGGCGATGTCGAAGACAAGGTCCGTGCCGCCGGAGCGGACGGAATGCGTCACGATCTCAAAGCCGTCCGCCTTCAGCGCCTCGGCAATGGCGAGCCCAATGCCGCGGCTCGACCCGGTTACAATCACGTACTTACTCATACTCTTTCAATTTCTCCGGCGTCATCTCGCCCGTCGGCTGGAACGCCGTCATTTCGGCGTGCGCCGCGCACGTGCCGTCCGGCGCCAGGATCTCACACGCAAAGCTACCGAACGACTCATTCTGATACGTGTTGACCGCCGTCACACGGTAGCGACTCCCCGCCCTGAACACCTCCACAAACGTCTCAAACTTACGCGACCCGAGCACGAAGCCGATCTGCGGCGGCAATCCCTCCGTCCGTCGCATCTCGCCAACCGCCAGCGCCATCGTCTGCGCCATGTATTCGAGCGCCACGCACGCCGGAACGCCGTCGGCTTCGAAATCGTAAAACGGCACCGACGGCGTGACATCGACATACGCCGTCGCAGTCCCCAGTGTCACGTTCGGCTCATACCCGCTCAACAGAATCATCGGCTCTGCCTGCGGCAAAAGTTCGGAAAGAGGCATCATGACATTCCCATCCTTCCCAGCACCACACTCGCGTTGCTTCCGCCGAAGGCGAAAGAATTCGAAAGAATGACGTGAACTGGCGTCGTGTCGCCGACTCTTGGAATCGGGAACGGCGCAAGGGTCGAATCGATCGGACCGACGTGGGGCGGGAGCCCGCGATTCTCGCGCAAGGCCAAAAAGCAAAGTGCCGCCTCGATCGCGCCGGCCGCGCCGAGGCAATGTCCCGTCAACGGCTTCGTCGACGAACAGGCGACGCGGTCGCCGAAGACGCGCCTGACGGCCGCACATTCCATCGCATCGTTATAGACGGTTCCCGTACCGTGCAAATTCACATAGTCGACCGCCTCGGGCACAAGGCCCGCATCGGCGAGCGCCGCCCGCATCGCGGTCTCGGCGCCCTTCCCCTCAGGATCGGGTGCCGTCAGATGATGGGCGTCGGACGATTCGCCAACGCCGAGAAGCGCCACGCCGTCCCCTTCGCGGCGCATCACGAAAACGGCCGCTCCTTCGCCCAAGTTGATGCCGTCGCGATCCTCCGCCAAGGGACGCGTCAAGTCGGGTGCCAGCGACTCGAGCGCATGGAAGCCCTCGATCACCGTGCGCGTCTTCGCATCGGCTCCGCCGACGAGCACCGCATCGCAAAGCCCGGCATCCAGCAAGCGCCGCGCCGAAGCGAAGACCTTACCGCTCGACGAACATGCCGTTGAAACACACCAGGCGGGACCTTTCACGCCCCATTTCTCACGCAGGCGTTCGGTGCAATACGCCATGTCGATCTTGTCGGGATTGTCGGTGAAATCCTCCATCGTGGAGTTGCTCGTCCCGATTACCGCGCCGACCCGTTCGGCCGGCATCTCGCGAAAGAGCGCCGCGAGATCAAGCTGCGCAACCGCCGCATCCAAGAGCGCCGCCACACGCGTCGGCGCCGCGGCAAACGCCGCGTCCGGCAACGGCGCGACACCAAAGCGCGACGTCTCGCCGCCAGCGAGCGCAATTGGCTGCATGCCGCTCGTATCGCCGGCGAAAAGATGCCGTACGGTCTCGTCACAGCCCAATCCAAGAGCCGAGACGAGACCGATATCTGTCAGAACAGGACGACTCACTTGTCGCCGCCGCCGAACATCGTCTTGTCTTTTTTTCGATTTATTGACCGACGGACACCCCATTAGGACTCCGAGATTTTGTATTATACCATACAAGCGACAATCCGACCACCAGCAATCCAATGGAAATCGTCTGACTGATCGAGAACGGACCGACTGCGGCGCGCGGATCACCCCGCGTATATTCAAGGCCAAAGCGTATGACCGCATAACCCGCCAAATAGATGCCGGCTGTCAACCGACGATACCTCCTGTAGACGACCACCAACACCACAAAGAGCACCAGCAGGGCGGTAGCCTCGAAAAGCTGTGTCGGCAACACGCTCACCATCTGCCGATGATGATTAAACCAGCTCGGGCTCCCCGCCGGAAACGTCACCGCGCACCAAGCGTCGGAATCCTTCCCGTAGCAGCATCCGTAGAAGAAGCAACCCAAGCGCCCGCACGCATGCCCGAGCGGAATCACCGTACAGAAAAGGTCCGCAAGCTTCAGCGGATTTTCCTTCTTCCACCAGCAGCCGCCGAAGAAGACGAGAATCGCCAGGATGAGTCCGCCGTAGAACATAAGACCACCCTGATCGACGCGAATAATCTGCTCGGGATGCGCCGCGAACTCGACGCTCCAGTGCTCGATCACATACGCGATCCGCGACCCGATCACGCCCGAAACCATCATCGCTAGGATGAAGTTTCCGAGATCCTTGCGTCCGCTCAGCTTTTCAATGAGAGTCCAACAGAGCATGAACCCGACGGCCATGCACGCGCCGTAAGTCTTCAGATGAAGAAAGCCGAGGTCGATGAGATCGGGAAACATAGTTACTGCGGGAATTTGCCGTTCTTGACTTCGTTGACGTAGCTCGCAAACGCGCCGCGCACGATGGTTGCCAGGTCGGCGTACTTCTTCACGAACGAAGGCACCTTCTCGTTGAGACCCAGCATGTCGTGCATGACAAGCCACTGCGCATCGCACACGGGGCCCGCGCCAATGCCGACCGTCACAATTTTGAGGGCCGCCGTAATCTCCGCCGCGAGCTCGGCCGGAATGCACTCGAGCGTCACCGCAAACGCTCCCGCCTCCTCGACGGCCTTCGCGTCGGCGATCACCTGCTCGGCCGCCTCGCGCGTCTTACCCTGCTTCTTGAACCCGCCGTAAGCATTCACGCTCTGCGGCATCATGCCGACGTGAGCGAGAACGGGGATCCCCGCCGTCGTGAGGCGCTTGATGAGTCCGCAGACCGACGCGCCGCCCTCGAGCTTTACCGCGTCCGCGCCCGCCTTGATGATCGCGACGGCATTTCGGACGGCCTCGTCGTCACCGCACTGGTACGAGCCGAACGGCATATCGCCAACGACCATCGCGTTCTTTGCCGCACGCGCCACGGCAGCCGTCGCCGCGAGCGTATCGCTCATGTTGACAGGCAAGGTCGTCCCATACCCGAGCGTGTTCATGCCCATCGAGTCACCGACCAAAATAATCGGCACACCCGCCTCGTCGGCGAGCCGCGCAAATGCCGCATCATACGCCGTGCAGCACCCGAGCTTCTCAACGCCCTTCGCCGCCCGAACCGTTGCCACTGTCCACTTCTTCATGATAGGTTCCTCCCAAACCGTACCGCGGTGCGTCCCCGCCCGCGGCGTCTCGAAGCTCAAACAATTCCTCCGAAGTCCCTTCGATAAAGCCCTTCCCGCGGTTCCAGCTCCGGCGGAATCGTCAGCGGGGCGAGCGGCGCGTCATCGGCTTCAAGCGCCTCCCAGGCCGCCGAGTAGATCGGAAGCCCCTGCTCGCGGAACATCGTCTCAAATTCGGTCCAGACTTCCTTCGGACGCGGCATCGGATCGACACGCCTGAAGCGCGTGTCGGTCGAGAAACCTTCGCAGACCTCCTCGAAATACTCGCGGTGATCCGTCGCAAACTCGATCTTGCCCCCGATCTCCAGCCGTTTCCACAGGGCCGCCCGGAACAAGGGACCGAACAAGCGATGCGAATGGTGCTTCTTCTTCGGCCACGGGTCGGGGAAGAAGACATAGACGCGCCGCGCATGATGATCGGGCAGCAGATAATGGAATGTATACAGAGCTTCAAGGCGCAAAACACGCGCATTGTCGATTCGGCCACGACGGCACTTGCCGTCAAAGAGCCGCACGCGCTCCAACATACGCTCGATTCCCAGAAAGTCACAGTCCGGATTCGCCGCGGCGCGCGCCGTCAGAAACCGCCCCTTGCCGCAACCGACCTCGATTTCCAACGGACGCGAGAGGTCAATCGGCAAGGGCGCCGTAATGCTTTCCACCTTCAAGATATGATTCATCGTCTCCACGGGACGATAGTATATCATAAAAACGAGGTCCCCGACCGAACCTTAACGACGACGCAAGACACGGACAAGATTCGTCACAATCAGGACATCGCCGGCCGTCATGCCGGAAACGACTTTCTCACGAAGGTCAAGGAAGCGGGCGCGCGCGGCCTTGAGCTCGCGGATGTCCCACTTCGCGCCAAAACCCGTCATTTTCTTGACGGCGAACGGGGCCATCCCCTCGACGCGCCCTTCTTTCACGTCAATGAGCTGACGAAAGAACTTCTCGACCATGCCGCTCATGAAGACGGCGAAACCATTCTCAAGCTCGAACTTGCGGATCGCCTCCAGGGCCGCCGGCAGGTTGCGGTTGCCGATTGCGTCCGTGACGTCCCAGACTTCGGCCTCGACCTTCGCGCCCGGACTCGTCACCGCCGCCACGGCCTCGGCTGTGATGACCTTCGATTCCTCGCCAAGGTAATCACGGAGCTTCGCGATCTCGCTCATCAGCGAGCGCGCGTCCGTCCCGACGATCGCTGTGAACTTCGTCTCGACACCCGGCGCAAACGCAAGCCCGAGCTGGTCGGCGAATTCCGTCGCCCGCTGCGCAGCATTCCTCGCCTCTTCCCACGGCTTGCCGGCGGAAAAGGAAAGGATCTCCGCATGGCCCGCGAGACGCTTCGCGAAAATCGACGTCTTGAGGAGATGCGGTCCCGAGAGAATGAAATGCTGGTTCTCGGGAAGCTTCGCCGCAGCGAGGAACTCCGCGAACTTCTCAAGCGCGAGCTTCACCTCTTCCGAACTCTTGCCGCCCGGCAGAAACCCGACGTTCTTCCACCACGTCACCTTCTTCGGGTCGAGGAACGGCGGCGTCTGCACGCTCTCCTCGGCCCGACGGAGGTCGGCCATCTGCAGCTCGGCGTTCGAGGCGTTCGCCGAGTCGATGACCTCGAGGCCCACGCCGTCACCGATCGACTTCTTCGCCGCTTCGCTGACGAGGAAGTCGTCCTCACCGATGATGACGTGGATATTCATGAACCATTAAGGCCTCATCCCGCCCGACCTGATTTTCTTTCCCCGGAACGTGAGCGCGTAGACGAACACGACCGCAAAGCAGATTGCCGGCACGAAGAACGACGCCCTGAGAGAGGTCTGACAAAGCTTGAGGTTCGCGTCCCAGTCCGTCGCAAAGCCCGGCACGAGCTTGCACCAGACGCTGCCCGCGTCGCCGATGATGTCGGCCATCCACGGCGTGATGATCGCGCCGCCCAGGATGGACATGATAAGGCCCGACGCGCCGAGCTTCACGGCCTTCGCGTCGAGTCCGCCGAGCGACATGCCGTAGATCGTCGGGAACATGAGCGACATACACGCCGACATGAGGACAAGGCAGATGATGTTCGCCGAGAACGGCAGCTGGCCGATCGTGAAGAACACCTTCGTCGGCAGGTAGACGACGCCAAGCGTAAAGGCAATCGCCCCGACCGCGAAGAGCGCCATCATCTTCGCCGGCTCGAAGTACTTCATCAGGAACGTCGCGATCCAGCGGCAGGCGATGAAGGTCGAGATCGCGATCGTGTAGTAGATCGCGCCCTGCGCCGCGGTGACGCCGAGCTCCTTCTGGCAATAGGCGTTCATCCATGTCCACGCCGCGATTTGCACGCCAACGTAGAAGAACTGCGCGATCACGCCCGACCAGTAGCGGGGTGTCGCGAGCAGCGTCTTCAGCATGCCGCGGTAGTTGCCGTCGATGACGACGTAGGCGACGGGACCCAGAACGCCGCAGAGGACCCAGAGGATCTTATCCATCTCCGGGAAGAGGAAGTAGAGGACGATCATCGGCACGACCGAGAACAGGAGCGCGACGACGACCTTCGTGAGTGCGCTCTTCGTCGGCGCCGTCTCCCCTTCGCGCTTCATCAGGAAAAAGAGCCAAATGAGCGCCGCGATCGCGCAGAGCCCGACGTACGGCGCGCAGACCCAGAAGAGCTCGTTGTGGATGATCCCCTGGCGTGTCGCCTCGTCCATCAGCGCCCGCTTCTCGGCCGAGGCTGGGTTGAGGTGCGAGAGGATGAGCTGCTGCGCGAGGACGATGCCGACCATCGAGCCGACGGGATTGAACATCTGCGCGAAGTTCAATCGACGGACGGCCGTCGACTCATCACCCAAAGAAAGGACATACGGATTGCACGTCGTCTCGAGGAGCGAACAGCCCGATGCGACGATGAAGATCGCGATGAAGTAGATGTCAAACGACTGCGCCACGCACGCGGGAATGTAGAGAAGCGCCCCCGCGATGTAGATGAAGAGTCCGATCAACACGCCCTTGCGGTAGGAGAGCTCCTCCGCCAGGACGGCCGCGAAGATCGCCAATACGGCATATGCGCCGTAGAACGCGACCTGCACGAGTCCGGCCTTCGACTGGTCCATCGTGAAGATCTTCTGAAACGCGGGGACGAGGTTGTCCGTCATGTTGTTCAGAAGCCCCCACAGGGCAAAGCAGCTCACGAGCATCGCGAAGATCGCAAGGAACTTCTTCGGAACGATCGGCGTCGCGTCGTTGGACATGACTTAGAGTCCCTTCACCGTGAAGACCAGGCGATACGTCCCCGCGCCGAGCATCACGTTGTTATGCGGACGCGCACCCCAGCTGTTGTCGCCGCCGACACCCATCTGCGCGGCATCGACGTTGAGCGTGATCTCGTCCGTCTCGGCCAGTTCCCACGAATGCTTCTTGCCCTCAAGCATCGTCTGCGGATAGGGCCAGGCGTTGAAACCGAACGGCGCGTTGACCGCCTCGACCTCCACCGCGCCGATCTTGAGCGAACGGACGCCCGAGCGATAACCTTGCTCGCCCGGTTCGATGTAGTTGTCGGGATTGAGCCGATTCGCGGGATACGCGATCGTGCCCGTCTTCTCGTCGGCGATGCCCTTCACGAGCCCGACCGTCGCCCGGTGGATGCCGAGGATCGCGCCCTCGCAGCGGTCGGAGTAATTCTCCCACGGACCGAGTCCGTACCACTCGACCGTCGTCTCGGTCTTCGGCACGGTGAACGTGAGGCCCACGCGCGGAATCGGCGGCAGCCCCTTCGGAACAACGAGCGTCCAGTCCACGAGCGTCGCGCCTTCGGTCGTCTTCGACACCTTGAGGTCGCTCGTCACGCCCTCGGGAAGCTTCTGCGACGCCGTCGCATCCTTCCACACCTTGCAGACGTTCGGCATTTGCCAGCCGCGGTCATTGTCCGTCGGCGCACGCCAGAAATTCAGCTTAAACGTACCGCGGTGCGTCTCGCCCGCGGCGTCCCCAAGCGGCTGGCCAGCGCCGTCGGCGGGGACGCACGACGGTACGGTCTTCGGCGCGAACGGCTTCGTGAACTGATCCCAGGCGACGAGGTCCCCGTCGCGGTAGAAGCGGAAGAGCACGGCATCCGCCTCTTCCTTCTTCTCGACGGGACGGCCATTCCGCGTATACGTGACCTCTTGATCGAATTCGTCCATCGGCGTAAAAAGGAGATCACTCTCAACCGTCGACTCGCCCGTCGTCCAGTCATAGGCCGTCACGTGGATCGGCTGGTACGCGTGCTTGAGCTCGAATGCGCCCGGATGCGGATTGCGGAGCGCATCGAAAAGTCCATTGCAGTTGAAGTTGTCATCGTTCGGCTTGTCCCCGAAATCGCCACCGTACGCGAGCCACTTGACCTTCGCATCCGTCTTCCAGATCGCCTGGTCCTGGAAGTCCCAGACGAAGCCGCCCTGGAACGAGGGGTACTTCTTCGCAAGCCGCCAGTAGTCATGGACGTCGCCGTTCGAGTTGCCCATCGCGTGCGTGTACTCACACAGCACCATCGGCTTCGCCGGCTTGTTCGCGACATACTTCTCGCAGTCCCACGGACGCGAATACATCGGACACTTGAGGTCGCTGTGGTCCGTATCCTGCGCGGCCTCGTACTGGACGGGACGCGTCGCGTCGATCGCCTTGACCGCCTTGTACGCATCGGCCATCGCAGGGCCGTCGCCCGACTCGTTGCCCAAGGACCAGATGACGATCGACGGGTGGTTGCGGTAGAACTGCACCATGCGCGTGTTGCGCTCGACGATCATGTCGTGGAAGCGCGGATTCTTCGGCAGGTGCAGGCCTTTCGCCGCATAGTAGCTCGGCACGCCGTGCGCCTCAACGTTCGCCTCGCAGACGACCATAAGCCCCGCGCGGTCCGTCTTCTCGTACCATTCCGGGGCGTCCGGATAGTGGCACGTGCGCACCGCGTTCATGTTGAATTCCTTGAAGATGTCGATATCTCGGTTCATCCCCGCCTCGGTGACGGTGTAGCCGGTCGACGGCTCCATCTCGTGACGGTTCGCGCCTTTGAAGAGAACGCGCTTGCCATTCAGGTAGATGACACTGTCCTTGATCTCAACCTTGCGGAAGCCGAACGACACCGTGTAGTGGTCGGTGCCGCCGAAGATCCACCAGCCCCACTTATGCTCGACGGGCGTCACGTAAACATACGGATATTCCGCCGACCAAAGCTTCGGATTCGGCACGTCGCGCATCTTGATCTCGTTGCCGTTCTCGTCACGGAGCCAGAACTTGCCGGCGGAGTAATCGTCGGAGAGCCACGTCTCGACAACCATGTCCTTCGGCGCCTTCTTGTGTTCGGAAACAAGCATCACATCGCGGAAGATGCCCGAAAGGCGCCAGAAGTCCTGATCCTCGAGATACGTGCCGTCGCAATGCTTGTAGACTTCAACTTCGAGTGTGTTCTTGCCGAAGACGTTCAGGTATGGCGTCAGGTCGAACTCGCTCGGCAAGCGGCTGTCCTCTGCATAACCCACGAACTTGCCGTTGACGCGCACGTAGAACGCGCTCGAAACGCCGTGGAAGCGGATCACCGTGCGGCGGAACCACCAGCGCCAAGGACGCTTGAACGTCGTCGTGTAGAGGCCGACCGGATTGCGCATCGAATAGGAGGTGTAGTCCTTCTTCGGCGGATCGACCATCGGGTCGCCCGTGCCGTCGAAGCCGATCGGATACGTAACGTTCGTGTAGAGCGCGGGATCGTACTCGCCCTGCAACTGCCAGCAGCTCGGCACCGCGATCGTCGCCGTCTTCTGCCAGTCGTTCGTCGGATTCGGCTTCCACTTGAAGTCCCACGTGCCGTTCAGAGACTGCACCCAGCGGGACTTCGCCTTCTTCTCGTAGCCCTGGGCGATGTCGATCGCGAGCTCCTCCGTCTCGCACGGCACGAGCAGGTTGCGCGCCGGCAGGCGGTTGATGGAATTGACGGCGGGATCACGCCACGGCGGAAGTTCCGCCGAAGCAACATTCGCCGCAGCAACCGCGGCAGCAAAAACGGAAGCTATCATCATTTCTTCACCTACACCTTATTTCTACACCTAAAACCTACGTCTAGGACTAAACTTACTTCTTCGACTTTTCGATCTTGTCAGAGCGGATGTCATCCTCGGTATTGGGCGAACCGTCCGGACCGTCGGAAATGACGACGTAGCGCTTGCCCTTCACTTCGATGCGGTAGTCGTTGTCCCACGGATCGACGAGCGCACCCTCGCCGCCGTCAATGTAAGGATCCTCGTCGCCGCGCTGTTCGATCAGAACCTTGAGGTCGTTCGGCGGCGTGGACTTCTTGTTGGCGATCATATAGTTCGTGATCGCGCCCTTGAGATTGTCGACCGCCGTCTTCGCAGCCGTTTTGCGCGACGTTTCAATGTACCCCGTCACGTTCGAAACCGCGACCGCACCAAGAATGCCGAGAATGGCCACGACGACCAGAAGTTCGACAAGCGTAAAGCCGCGCTGCGCGGCCAGAACAACTGAATTTTTAGTCTTATGCATGATACACCTCTCTAAACAAAAGATTTCGTCTGTAAATAATACCACATACACTCAGGAAACGCAACACACCGCCCTCCGAGTACTCGGTCAACACCGCTGCGCGGTCTTGACTGACCTCGGCATCTGAGCATCTGAGCAAAAGTGCATCTGAGCTTTTCGAGTCGACTGTCAGTTTCGCGACTGGGTCCGCAGAACGAAGACGCAATGATTCGATGGCTTAGAACTCGAGCGCGTCGTACATCTCGGCGAGGAATTCACCGTAGGTCATGCGCTTCTGCTCCATCGAGTCGCGCTCGCGGACGGTGAACGTGCCGTCCTGGACGGTCTGCGCGTCGACGGTGATGCACCAGGGCGTGCCCGCCTCGTCCTGACGACGGTAGCGGCGGCCGATGGCACCCGAGACGTCCCACATGCAGTTGACCTTCTTCTGGAGCTTCGTGAAGATCTCGCGGGCGATGCGGTCCTGGTCGGGATCCTTCTTGATGAGCGGGAAGATCGCGACCTTGATCGGTGCCGCCTTCGGGGAGAGGTGAAGGACCGTGCGGATGTCTTCCTTGCCCTTCTCGTCCGTGAGCTTCTGCTCTTCATAGCCCTCGCAGAGGAGCGCGAGCATCAGGCGGTCGACGCCGGCGGACGGCTCGATCACGTGCGGCACGTACTTGCCGTCGAAGAGGTTCTCGCAGAACGTCTTCGCCGCGGCGGCGAGCGTCTCGCGCTCTTCGGCCGTGAGGACGATCGTCTTGCCGGCCTTCGCGGAAAGCGCCGTCTCCTTGCGGAGCAGCCACTCGCCCTGCGTCTTCTCGATGAACGCGGCCTTCTGCTCGTCGGTCAGTTTCTTGCAGGCCTGCTTGAGCGGATCGTCGAAGACTGTCTGCGGCACCTTCGAGTGCGTCTGGTGCTGCGTGAGGTCGAAGTCGCTGCGCGCGGCGATACCCTCAAGCTCCTGACGCCCGAACGGGAAGTCGTACTCGATGTCGACACACGCACGGGCGTAGTGGGCGAGCTCGTCCGGCTTCTGCCAGTACTCGACGAACGTCGACGGCGGCAGGCCCATCGCGGTCAGGAATTTCTTGCGCTGCTCGACCCAGTACTTGTGCCAGACTTCCCAGCCCCAGTCGTCCTGCACCGGACCGTTCAGGTCGGGATTGTCGGCAAGCGTCACGACGTGGCCGTACTGCAGCTCGATCGCCTCGTCCGGACGGATGAAGAACTCGAGTTCCATCTGCTCGAACTCGCGGCTACGGAACGTGTAGTTGCGCGGGGTCACTTCATTGCGGAAGCTCTTGCCCATCTGCGCAATGCCGTAGGGAACCGTCATGCGCGAGGTCGCCGTCACGTTCAGGAACTGCGCGAAAATCGCCTGGGCCGTTTCGGGACGCAGGTACGCGACGTTCGAGGGATCGTCGATCGGGCCGACGACCGTCTTGAACATGAGGTTAAACGGCTTCGGCTCGGTAAGCTCGCCGCCGCAGTAGGGACAGAAGAACTCCGCGCCCGCCACCTTCGGCTGGGGCTTCTTCTTCTGGTCGGCGTAGATGTCCTTCACCTGGTCTGCGCGCATGAGCTTCTTGCAGTCCTTGCACATCGTCATCGGATCGGCGAACGTGTCGAGGTGACCCGACGCCTTCCAGATCTTCGGGTGCATGATGATCGTCGCGTCAAGACCCGCGACATCCTCGCGGCCACGCACGGTGAACTGCCACCACGCCTGCTTGATGTTGTTCTTGAGCTCGCAGCCGAGGGGACCGTAATCCCAGAAACCCGGCATGCCACCGTAGATCTCCGACGAGTGGAAAATGAAACCGCGACGCTTGCACAGAGCGGTGAGCGCGTCGAGCGAGGACTTGTTTTCTTCTGCCATTGTTGACCTTCCTTCGAAATTAGAGAAGTATTATATCATAAATGTCGCCCCGCGTTCCTAATCGACAGCCCGTCTTACGTCTTACGGATGGAAATAGCTGATGCTGTCCGGCGGACGGATGTTCGTCAGCGTGCCGACATAGTGACGGAGCCAGTGATCCGCCTTCGGATGCGCCGCAGCCGCCTCTTCGTTCAGCTCGATGCCGAGGCCGGGACGGTCCGACGGATACATCATGCCGTCCACGAACTTCACGTCCTCATCGATCACGTCCTTGCGCCACGGCACGTCGTCGAAGAGCGTCTCATGGATGCAGTAGCCGGGCATCGAGACGCCCAGGGCGAGTGTGACCGCGTTTGCGACGGGACCGGACGGATTGTGCGCGCAGAACGGAATGTGATGCGCGTCGCAGATGCCCGCGATCTTCTTCATCTCGGTGAGTCCGCCCGCATGCGAGGAATCGGGCTGCAGGTAGTCGCAGGCCCGGAGTTCGATCGCGTCCATGATCTGCTGCGTCGAGAAGAGGCGTTCGCCGCACGCGATCGGCACACGCACGCGCGAGCGGAGGTCGGCCAGTGCGCGCATCGTGTCGGGAATGATCGGCTCCTCGACCCAATACGGATCGAACTCCTCGAGCGCGTTGCAGAGCCGGAGCGCCGTCGGCAGGTCGAAGCGGCCGTGGCACTCGATCAGAATCTCCGCCTGGCCCTCGGTTGCCGCCTTCACGGCCTCGACGCAGCGCATCGCCTTCTTGACGTCCGCGGGCGGCAGCTGACGGTAGTTCTTGCCGAACGGATCCCACTTGAGTCCCTTGAAGCCCTTCTCCACGGCGGCCGTCGCCTTCGCCGCGAACTCCTCGGGCTCCTTCGCGCCCGCGAACCAGCAGTTCGCATAGCACGGCACCGCCTCGCGGCACTTGCCGCCGAGGAGCTTCCAGACCGGCAGCCCGAGCGCCTTGCCCTTGATGTCCCAGAGCGCCATGTCGACCGCCGACAACGCCGACATCAGCACAGGACCGCCGCGCCAGTAGGCGTCGCGGTAGTTCTCGTGCCAGATCCACTCCGTGTCGAACGGATCCTTTCCGACAAGCGCATGCTCGAGGTCCTGAATCGCGCCGACGAGCGCGTTCTCCTTGTACTCGAGCGTCCCCTCGCCAATACCCGAGATTCCCTCGTCGGTCATCACCTTGACGAACACCCAGTTCGTCCGAAAGCAGTCAATGACAAACGTCTTAAGTCCCGTGATCTTCATAGCAAGAAATTCCTTCGTTCAACACTTAACACTTATCGCTTATCATTCAGACGTTGACTGCGTCAGCAGTCGACGTCTGCCGGCATATGCTGCGCACTACAGCCCGCGTCGCACGTCACGATCTCGCCGGCCATGTTCGCACTCAAGTCGCTCGCGAGAAACGCAACGACATTCGCGATGTCCGCGCCCTGCGCCTCGCGACCGAGCGGACAGTTCGCGCGGCGCCGCGCCTTCTTCACCTCTTCCAAGGCATCCCACCGCTCCGTGTAAATGTACCCTGGCGCACAGGCGTTCACGCGGATCCCAAGCGGCGAGAGGTCGAGCGCCAGCACCCGCACCATCGCATTGATCGCGCCCTTCGACGCACAGTAGGCCGTTCGGTTGCGGATCGCCCGCTGCGCCGTATTGGAAGAAAGGAAGACGACGACGCCGCGATCGCCCAACGCCTCTCGACCTCCACCTCCAATCTCCACCTGCGGCCTTGGCCGCTTCATGAAAAATCGATTCGCCGCCGCCTGCGTGACCTGAAAGCCGCCGCGCACATTCGTACCCATCACCTTCAGGATCGCGTCAGGATCCATCTCGAGCGGACCGCCCAAGCCAAGCCCCTGGTCTGCCGCATTGTTGACGAGAATGTCCAGCGTCCCCGCCTCGCGTTCGATCAAGTCCATCAGCGCCGCGACCTGCGCCTTGTCGCCGACGTCACAAGCCTGCGCAAGGACCATCCCCGTACCGCGGTGCGTCTCGCCCGAACAGCCGAGCGGAGCGAGACAGCCGGAGGCCGCGGGTAACAGCGTCGCCGCAACCCCCATCGCCTTGAGCGCCTCCACGCCCTTCGCCGTCGACGCCTCGGACGACCCACACATGAAGACACGCGCGCCTTCGTCAACGAACTTCTTCACGATCCAAAGCCCGGTGTTCCGGTTGCCGCCGGTCACGAGCACCACCTTACCTTCAAACATCTTCATCTCCTCGCTCCAAATCAATCTATTCACTTCGACTCACATCGTCCACTGCGGACAATTCTGCGTGGCATCTGCGCACTCGGCGCGAGCATGACGGGCTGCTTGAGCGTGTTCGAACGGACAAGCCCGAAGCTTTGGAGCATGAACGTGTACTGCAGGTCGATGAACGTGAAGAGGTTCGAGGGAATGTTGCGGACGCGGTCAAGCGTCTCGCAGCCGACGGACCACGGCGAGTCGACGATGTCCTTCGCCGCGTCCTTGAACGCCACCACCGCCGACGCTTCCAGCGCCAGCAGAACCAGCCCCAAGCCAATTATCTCTCTACGCATGACGCCACTCCAACCCTGGGGAGGAGCGCTACACCAATGGATAATGACAGATGCTCTCTTCATGCTGAAACTCCTTCTTAATTTTCCAAGCTCCATTTTATCATGTCAAACCCATAGTCAAGAGTTCGATTGCGAAATATCTTCAACATCATTTGCGAAAAACAAGCGTCGGCTTCATTTGTTTATCACTCCGGCAAGTTCGCCTCGGGATAAACCTCAAGCTCGCGAATGGCAGTCGCGACAAAATTCGTCTGCCATTCGTTCACGCCAAGATTCTGAACCGCACGCAAAACTCCAAGCCGACGTTTGCTCCTCTCATAGGTCGGATCCAGCCGTCGAATGCTCCGGTCGATCCGCTCAGGCGAATGATTCTGGAACGAAGCGTAAGCAGCATGCCATTCCTTCCGTTGGCTGCATCAATCATTTTACGCTTACCGGTTGCCTTTCGCACGGTTGTGTGTCTTGCAGAGCATCTGGCAGTTGTCGACGGTTGTCGCGCCACCCTTCGACCAGGCCGTGACGTGGTCGGCATCCATTTCCGCGAACTTCCAGATTCGCGTCGCGTTCGCCGCGTGGCCGATTGCACAGAGCGGACAGTTCGAAACGCCCTTCGCTTCGGCCG